>CAYTVP010000023.1:2668-21075 GCA_964441675.1 uncultured Solibacteraceae bacterium
GTCAACGCGTCTTGTGGCGTATAAGTGCCGGTGACGCCGGGAGAGCGGAGGCTCAGAATGTTCTCCCTGCTGACATTCACCTGCACTCCGGCTTCCGATTCGAAGCGCGGAACTACGGTGTCAAGCAGACCGGTAGCGATGTCAAATCGTCGTGCCGGCATCGCCGGCGCGAATTGTCCTTGTGGCTCCGGAAAGGCGCCGGGAACCGGTCCATCCGCTGCAAGAGCCACCGTCTTCACCCCAAGGGCCGTATAGGCGACCAGCGTACCGGTAGCGAGCCATCGATACGCAACGGGCCAATTATTCCCTCTAAGGCTTCCGCCGCTGTTTCTCCTCATAATCCCTCCTCGCAATTGACTTGCAACTAGAGAATTACTGTAGCATTAGCGGACAATTTTGGTCTAGTATCCGGCAAGGGGTTTTTGTATTTATTTCAGTAACGATAAAACGTCAAGCATGTTTCCGCTCATGCTCCAGAAGCCACTGCTTGCGTTCTAAACCACCGCCATATCCGGTAAGCGAGCCATTAGCTCCGATGACACGATGGCACGGTACGACAATCCCAACGGGATTTGCGCCATTGGCCAGGCCGACAGCCCGAACTGCTTTGGGATGAGCGATCCTCTCGGCGAGCCTTCCGTAGGAAATGGCGGTTCCACAGGGAATCTTCCGCAACTCATCCCAGACGCGGCGCTGAAAAGGAGTGCCCCCGGTTTGAACGGGTATTCCTACAATTGCAGCGACATCCCCTGCGAAGTATCGCTCCATCGCATCTCCCACCTCATGACGATTGCAGGCTGGTTCGAGACGGAACCCGTTCTGGCCGTAATGCCGCGCCAGCAAGCGGAGCATTCGTGCTTCGTAGTCACTCCAGTCGGCGGCCCGCAGGCACCCCGCTCGATCCGTGACCAGCTGCAATTCTCCAATCGGCGCCGTCATCCGGTTGACCACCAGATCGAGAACATCGGACTTCACTATCTAAGTATGGAATGGTGTGACTACGTTAGGCCGTCGTCACTTGCCGGGCTCCCGCTGTTGCCCGAGCTGGCTGAGAAGAATGATATCCACACGCCGGTTTCGCGACCGGCCCTCCGCGGTATAGTTGGGCGCGACAGGTACCGTATCGGCGTATCCCGCAATTGCAACCTTATTACGAGCGACACCGAACCGCGCGGTGGCCAGCTCCATCATGGCGATGCTCCGCGCAGCCGACAATTCCCAGTTGCTGCGGAACCGGCTATTGCTAATGGGTGTCGAATCGGTATGTCCTTCCATCCGGACGGCGTTCGGAAGGCGTTTCAGAACGTCGGATAGTTGCTCGATCACCGGATACGTCTCCGGGCGGATCCGGTCGTCGCCGGAAGGAAAGAAAGCCGCCTCGCTCATGCTGATGACAAGCCCCCGGGACGTCATCTGCACTTGCATCTTCCCCTCCCGGATTTGGTCTCGAAACTTCGCCTTCAGCAGGCCCAGCGACGGTAGCAACTCATCGCTGGGGGTCTCCGCCACGCTTTCAAACAGTTTGCCGGAAGGCGGGACGGCCAGCTTCGCCTGTTCGGCGCGGTTCTTTCGTCCCAGCCATCCGTCGAAGGTAGCAGTCAATGTATTTTCTTCTAGCGCTTCCTTCACCGCCTCGGATACTTTGGACACTTTCTGACGGTCCACCTGCGAGTTGGCGAACATCACCACGAAAAATGCAAAGAGCAGCGTAATGAAGTCTGCATAGGATACCAGCCAGCGTTCGTGATTCTCCGGCTCGGCCTCACGGCGGCGGCGTCTCATCGCTCAAGCCACTCTCCGCGCTTCCCGCGGACCGGGCGCTTCTTCCTCGCGCTGGTTTTGCGGCAGGAAGGCTTCCAGCTTTGCGCGGATCAGGTTAGGATTCATCCCCTCGGCTATACATGCGACGCCTTCGAGCATCATCTCCCGCATTTCCGACTCCTCGCGCACTCTTGCCTTCATCTTGTTGGCAGCGGGCAGAAACAGAATATTTGCAATCGCTACACCATAAACAGTGGCCACAAAGGCGGTGGCGATTCCGTGCCCCACCGACTCCGTGTCTGCCAGATTCTTCATCACCTGGATCAATCCCAGGACAGCCCCGATGATTCCGATGGTCGGAGCATATCCTCCGGCCGCTTCAAAAACCTTGACATCGGCATGGGCCCGGCTTTCGAGCAGATCGAGATCCAGTTCCATCATTCGGCGCATCTCCTGCAGATCACAGCCATCCACAACTAGCGTCAGCGCCTTTCGCAAAAACGGATCGCTGGCGTTTTGTGCCGAATCCTCCAGAGACACCAGGCCGAGTTTTCGCGCTGTCGCGGAATAGCCAATAATCTCGTCGATCAGAGCGCGCGAGTTCAGGGGCGCCGCGAATAGAA
This sequence comes from uncultured Solibacteraceae bacterium, assembly GCA_964441675.1. Taxonomy (GTDB): domain Bacteria; phylum Acidobacteriota; class Terriglobia; order Bryobacterales; family Bryobacteraceae; genus JAPKYZ01. The sequence continues at coordinate 5,053 of CAYTVP010000023.1, forward strand.
CACAATGCAAGCGCACAACCGCCGAACGAAGCGTCGCGCCGGGAGTGCTTACCATCACGGCGCCAATGGTGCCTCCGATGACGATCAGCGCCGCAGTCGGCTGCGTAATGTCACGAATCGATCCGCCTTCGAGTATCAGTCCGCCGAGAATACCCGCGCATGCGACCGCAATGCCTAATAGCGTCGCGAAATCAGGCCGCATCTTTCGCTTAGTGGAAATGCGGTTTTCTGTCCGGGCAGCCGCCATCACCCGCCTACTTCACACGTCTCAAAATGTCGGCGCGGCCCTCGCGCACCGTACGCTGATAGTCGATCGCCCGATGGACGACATCCTCGGGAGATTCGGTAACGACGAACTTCTGACCGTTGGTGAGTACAACGATGGTGTCGGACGCCGCGTCTATGTGCTCAATCAGATCGCAGTTGACGACAAACGGTTCACCGTTGATGCGGGTCAGGCGGATCATAAGCGATAGAACGCTTATCGGCCAACACCGCCAACTTTAGCCGTCTATCGCAAAAAAAGCAGGATCTCTTCCAACTCGCGACGGATCTCGCGAAAGGCATCCTGAGGATTGGCGAACAGAACCGCCTGCGCCACCGGCTTCGGCTTCGCCTGCGGCCGCGCCTTTTGACCGCTGAGGTGTTTACGCGCGCCCTCAATGGTGAAGCGTTTGTCGTAAAGCAGGCGCTTAATTTCCAGAATCGTCTCGACATCTTTGCGCCGGTAAAGCCGATGGTTACTGCCGGATTTCTTAGGCTCGATGGAAGGAAACTCGGTTTCCCAATAGCGCAACACATAAGGCTGCACTCCCGCTAACCGTGCCACTTCTCCAATTCGAAAATAGAGCTTATCCGGGATCTCCGGAGCCGGTATGTCCGGTGCGTTGCTTTGGGGCACCACACACAGTTTTACTTCATGTTTTGGTTGAAGTCCAGTCCGCTACGCTTGAGCAGAGCATTCACATCCGGATCTCTGCCCATGAATTCCCGGAATAGCTGCCCGGCATCCTCGCTATTTCCCTGCTCCAGAATCGCCCGGCGGAATCGATTGCCTACTTCGCGGCTGAACACGCCACCTTCTTTGAACCGCGTAAACGCATCGGCATCGAGCACTTCCGACCACTTATAGCTGTAATATCCGGCTGCGTAGCCTCCGGCGAAGAGATGACCGAACGAGGTCAGCATGGAGTAGTTCTCCGGCAGCGGCGCCGGAGTGTACTTCTGAAGAATCCGCCGGGCGTATACGGCGGGCGGCCCCTGTTGATCGTCTCCACGATAGTCGGTGTGCAACAGAATATCGGTGGTGCCGAATCCAAGCTGACGCATCATTGCGTTAGCTGAACGATAATTTCTTATTTTCAATAACTTATCGAATAATTTATCAGGCAACACCTCACCAGATTGATAATGCCGCCCAAACAACTCCACGACGGGTTTCTCCCAAGTGAAGTTCTCCATAATCTGGCTAGGCAACTCCACAAAATCCCAGGCGACGTTCGTCCCGGAAAGCGAACGCACAGGAACCCGGCTCAGCGCCTGGTGAAGCAGGTGGCCGAACTCATGAAACACCGTCTCCACTTCCCGATGAGTCAACAGAGCCGGTTTGCCTTCAACCGGTGCCGTAACATTTCCACAGATCATGCCAACGTGCGGCACGAATCGTCCGTTGCTCTGAGGACCACCAACTAAGATTCCATTCATCCACGCGCCGGGACGCTTCGTCTCCCGTGGAAACCAATCGGAGTAGAACGAGGCCAATAGAGTACCGTCATTGTCGCGAACCTCATAGAATTTGACGTCCGGGTGCCAGACCGCCGGATTCTCCACCGGTTTGACGGTTATGCCGTAGATGCGATTGACCAGCGCGAACATTCCGTCGAAAACTTTATCGATCGGAAAGTACGGCCTCAGTTCCTCCTCGTCAAGGGAGAATAGCTGCTTGCGCATTTTCTCCGCATAGTAGGAGAGGTCCCACGGCTCGAGTTGCGGCGCATCCGGCCCCTCCAGACTCTTCCGGAATGCCTGCAGCTCCGCATTCTCCTTATCGAATGCCGGGCGGGACTTATCTTCCAATTCCTCAAGAAACTTCTTCACGTTGGCGCCGGACTTCGCCATCCGTTCCTCCGTTTGAAAGTCCGCGAAATTCCGGTAACCCAAAAGCGAGGCTTTTTCACGCCGCAGCTTCAGTTCCTGCTGAATGATCGGGTTGTTGTCCGTGGCGCCAGAGGCGGCCACCGAGGAGGATGCCCGATAGATCTTTTCGCGGATAGAGCGATCGTCCAGGAAGCGCTGCACCGCCATTACGCTTGGCGCCTGCAAGGTAAACCGCCATCCCTGCTTGCCTTTCGACTTCGCACTGGCCGCCGCGGCCTGCCGCGCGGACTCCGGCAGACCCGCCAATTGTTTTTCATCCGTGATGATCAGTTCAAATTCGCCGGTTGAGTCTACGACATTCTGCCCGAACTTGGCCGAAAGCTTTGACAGTTCTGTATTGATCTCTTCCAACCGCTTGCGTTTCTCCGGCGCAAGATACGCTCCGTTCCGGCGGAACTGGTCGAGCGATACCTTCAACGCCCGAGCGCGGGCCCCCTTTAACTTCCGCGCCTCCGCGGTTTCGGAATACTGCTTGACCAATGCCGCCAGTTCCGGATCGAGAGGCAGGCCGGAAAAGAATCCATCGACTTTCCCAAGAGCTTCATTAAATGCCTTGCGTAGCTCCGGCGTCGTGGCGACCGACTCCAGCACCCGTACCACGCCAAACGCATCGTCCAGCCTTTGCCCTAAGCGTTCCAGCGGCTCCATGGTGTTATCCCAGGTGCGCGTACCCTGCGTAGCCTTCAGATCCTTACGCTGCTGCTCGGCTTCCGCTAAAAGCTGTGTGACAGCGGGAGCAACATGCTCCGGCTTGATCTTGTCGAAGGGAATCGTGGTGCCGCTACGGATATTCAGCAGCGGATTTTCCTGTGCCGCCAATGGAGCTAAGCTCCCAGCGGCAACGAGAATCAATGAGGCGGTCCGGCGTGTGGGTAAATTCATACGAACGATCCTTCTCTTTGGATACCATTAGGTTCGCAGATGGCAATCATTTCCGGCATTCATGCCGTACGTGAAGCGCTGAAAAACCGACGCGAACTGGAAAGAGTGATGATCGCACGGGGAACGTCCGCCCTGCGAGTGCAGGAAATCATCGACCTTGCGCGCGCCGCGGGGGTGCCGGTCCGTTTCGAGCCGCGGGAGCAGCTCGACCGTCAGGCGAGCACGTCCGCGCATCAGGGTGTCGCCGCAGTCTCGCCCAATTTTCCGTATCACAACCTGGATTCGCTTTCCGCGGATGCTCGCCTGGTAGTGGCTCTCGATGGGGTAGAGGATCCGCACAATCTGGGCGCCATCGCGAGAACCGCCCATTGTGCCGGTGCGGCGGCGCTGATTTTGCCGGAACGCCGGGCAGCGAATGTTACGGACACCGTTCTTAAGGCCGCGGCCGGGGCGCTGGAATATCTCCCCGTTATCCGCGTCGGCAACATGAACCGGGCGCTCGACGATCTCAAAGAACGAGGTTTCTGGATCTACGGACTCGACGAGCGTGGCTCGACACAGTACGACCGGGCAGACTATGCATTGCCCACCGTTTTCGTTCTGGGAGGCGAAGGGCACGGACTGCATCAGCTTGTCAAGAAACACTGCGACCTGTTGGTAAACATCCCGCTGGCCGGCGAGATCTCGTCCTTGAACGTTTCGGTCGCTGCGGGCATTGTGCTGTTTGAGTGGAAACGTCGCGCCGCCGTAGACTGAAGAATTGAATGCGTTCCTTCCTCGTTCTGCTCGCGCTGGCCTCTTCTCTCTGGGCTCGCGACCCGGTTCGCGCAAAAACCGCCATGGTGGTAACGCAGGAGCCGATTGCGACCGATGTCGGCGTTGCCACACTACAATCCGGCGGCAATGCCGTGGATGCAGCCGTCGCCGTCGCATTCACATTGGCGGTTACCTATCCCACTGCCGGCAATCTCGGCGGCGGCGGTTTTCTGCTCTACCGCGCTAAGGACGGCACCACGACATTCTTTGATTTCCGCGAGCGGGCACCCCTGGCGGCTTCCCGCAACATGTATCTTGATTCCGGCGGTAATCCGACAAACGAGAGTCGCGAAGGATGGAAAGCCGCGGGCGTTCCCGGCACGGTGGCGGGACTCGAACTGGCGCACAAGAAACTCGGAAAGAAAAAATGGTCCGAGCTGGTTTCCCCAGCGGAAAAGCTGGCTTCCGAAGGCTTCGAGCTGACTTACGAACAAGCCCGCAGTTTACAGAATTCCGAGCGCAAACTTTCCGGAGATTCTGAATCCAAACGAATTTTCCTAAATAACGGGCAATTTTTCGAGCCTGGACAAGTCCTCAAACAGCCGGAGCTGGCAAGGACTCTGAAACGTATCCGCCAGAAGGGCGCTGAGGATTTCTATGAGGGAGAAACCGCCGGGATTCTCGCCGCCGAAATGGCAAGCCACGGCGGGCTGGTGTCTCTTGAGGACCTGCGGCAATATCGCGCGATTGAGCGTGTGCCCCTCACCGGAAAGTACAAGGGCCACGAGGTCATCAGCGCGCCACCGCCAAGTTCCGGAGGCGTTGGGTTGTTGCAGATGCTGGCCATTCTCGAGGATTCCGGTTACTCGCGGGAAGGCTGGGGCGCGGCCTCGTCCATTCACTACACCGCCGAAACGATGCGGCGCTATTATGCCGATCGCGCGGAGTTCCTGGGTGATCCCGATTTTGTGCGCGTCCCGGTAGCGGCTCTGCTCGATCCAGCTTACATTCGCGCGCGCCGCGCATCCATTACGGAACACGCTTCTGCTTCCGCCTCTCTCGGCGCCGGGCGCATCACCGGTGAGGAAAGCCCCGAGACGACACATTTCTCGATTGTCGATGCCGCCGGCAACGCGGTAGCTCTCACCTATACGATCAATGCGGGATACGGAAATGGAGTTACAGTGCCCAGACTCGGATTTCTGCTAAACAACGAAATGGATGATTTCTCCGCAAAACCGGGAGTGCCAAATATGTTCGGCGCGCTGGGCGGCGAAGCGAACGCAATTGCACCGAAGAAAGCGCCGCTCTCGTCAATGACGCCTACCATCGTGGTAAAAGAGGGCGAAGTATTTCTGGTAATCGGCGCGCCCGGGGGCACCAGAATCATCAATGGCGTCCTACAAGGCATCCTGAACGTAATTGATTTCGGAATGAATATACAAGACGCAATCGACCGTCCGCGCTTCCATCATCAATGGCAGCCGGACCAGCTATTTCTCGAAGACGGTTTTTCGCCGGACACAATTGAACTGCTGCGAGGCAGAGGCCATGAGGTAACGCCGGTCAGCGGCGGTGTCGCCAATGTTCAGGCGATCCATGTGGAACAAGGACGCTTCGGCCGCTGGCTGGCCGGCGCCTGGGACGGCCGCGGAACCGGCAAGGCGGCAGGTTATTAATGGAACGGGCACTTTCGACACACCTGTTCGTCAACCACCGGCTCAACACCGTTTGGCTGAACAGAATCTATCAAGCCGGTATTCCCACGATAGAAATCTTCTGCGCGCGCCAGCACCTGGATTACTACAACAAGTCACAGATTCGGGAGCTGGGGCATTGGTTTCGCGATGCGCCTCTCAAAATGCATTCGCTGCACTCACCCATGTATTCGGACGACTGCTGGGGCCGCAGCGGACCGCACGCGGTCATTACGATCACCGAAACAACCAAATCGCGCCGGGTGCAGATGGTGGACGAGATCAAGCGTGCGCTCGAAATCGCTGAAGAGATTCCGTTCCGGTACCTGATCCAGCATATTGGTGTCGGCGAGGAGGAGTTCGATCAGCGGAAACTGGACGCTGCATTTACCGCATTGGAGGAGATCTCATTATTTGCGAAGCAGCGCGGTGTCGAAGTACTGCTCGAAAACATTCCCAATGCGCTTTCGAGCGCTGAGCGTTTGCAGTACTTCCTCGATACAACTCACCTTGATCTCGGATACTGTTTTGATACCGGCCATGCTCATCTGATGGAGGGCATCGAAACGGCGTTTCTCTTGATGCGAGATCGCATCCGCTCCACCCACGTCCACGACAACAACGGGAAGGACGACTCACACCTATTCCCCACCCGGCCCGGAGCGGGCACGATCGACTGGACTGCCACTATGCAGTTGTTGCGCTCGCGCCAGGGCCAGTGGCCGCTGCTGTTGGAGCTTCGCGAACCCGCTGATGCCGCGCATCCGTTTGATGGCGTTCGAGAAACCTTCGACGCGCTGGAGAATCTGTGAGGTTTCCGGCCGAGCGCATCACAATTTCCGCCGCCCACCGCCATGTGGGCGAAACCGTCAGCATCCCCGCATGGCTTTACAACATCCGAAAGTCCGGCAAGATCGCATTTCCGATCCTGCGCGATGGAACGGGCCTGATGCAGTGCGTGGCTGTTAAAGCTCAATTGCCCGAGGCTCTGTTTGAAGACATCAAAAGCCTGACCCAGGAATCCTCTCTGGTCATGACGGGCCGGATCCGCGCAGAGGAACGCGCGCCGGGGGGATTCGAGATGGATGTCGAACAGTGCGACATTCTCCAACTGGTGTCCGCCGATGATCCCTATCCGATCACGCCGAAGGACCACGGCACCGACTTCCTGATGGACCACCGGCACCTATGGCTGCGCTCGCGGCGGCAAGCGGCGATCGCCCGGGTCCGGCACGAAGTGATTCGTGCCATTCGAGACTATCTCGATTCAAACGGTTTCACTCTCGTCGACACGCCCATCTTTACGCCCGCCGCATGCGAGGGAACCACCACGCTGTTTGAAGTGGATTACTTCGAGGATGAAAAGGTCTTCCTAACGCAATCCGGCCAACTTTATAACGAAGCGAACGCAATGGCCCTTGGCAACGTGTATTGCTTCGGCCCGACATTCCGCGCCGAGAAATCGAAAACCAGGCGGCACCTGACCGAGTTTTGGATGGTGGAGCCGGAGATGCCGTTCGCGGAACTGGACGACGTCAAGCTATGCGCCGAGGGACTGATTTCATTCGTTGTCGATCGCGTGCTGTCTAATCGCCACGCAGAATTGAAGGCGCTCGAACGCGATACTTCGAAGCTCGAAACGATCAAGCCGCCTTTTCCGCGAATGTCCTACGACGATGCGGTGAAACTGTTGCAGTCAAAGGGTAGTGAGATTGAATGGGGTGGGGATTTCGGAAATACGGACGAAACCTTGCTGGCCGAAGACTACGACCGGCCCGTGATCATCGATCGTTTTCCGGCGTCCTTCAAGGCCTTCTACTTCCAACCGGCACCGGATCGGGACGACCTTGTCCTCGGCGTGGATTTCATCGCACCGGAGGGATACGGGGAAATCGTCGGCGGCGGACAGCGAATCCATGACCTGAGCCTCTTGAGGAAGCGGCTGCAGGAACATAATCTTCCGGAGTCTGCTTTCGGCTGGTACCTGGACTTGCGTAAGTTCGGATCGGTTCCCCACAGCGGGTTCGGCATGGGGGTCGAACGGTTTGTCGCCTGGATGTGCGGCACGGAGCATATTCGGGAAACGATAGCGTTTCCGCGTATGCTGTATCGAACCCGGCCGTAGCCGATGCCCCGTTCGAAACAATCGCGGAAAGTTTCTATCATTGGCGCCCCACTCGATTTCGGCGCAGGTCGCCGCGGAGTCGATATGGGTCCGTCGGCAATCCGCCTCGCAAATCTTCAGGCACGCCTTTCCGTGCTGGGTTACGAGGTGGAGGATCTCGGCAATATCGAGACGCCGGAACAGGAAACGATTCCCGAAGGCGATTTGAGAGCGAAGTATCTCGATGCTATCGCCGAGACGTGTCACCGTCTGAGCGAAAAAGTGGCAAGCGTGGTTGCCGCGGGCCGCCTTCCGATCGTACTCGGCGGAGATCACTCGATTGCACCCGGTACGGTGTCCGGCGTGGCGGGCAATCGCAAGATTGGCGTGATCTGGATTGATGCGCATGGCGATATCAATACTCCCCAGACTTCCCCATCCGGCAATGTGCACGGCATGCCGTTGGCTGCGCTGCTGGGGCGTGAGCCAAGTGCTCTGCTTCCGGGTAAGAGCGTCGCGCCATCGAAAGTTGCTCTCGTCGGTGTGCGCGACCTCGACCCCGGCGAACAGCGCCATCTTCGCGAATGGGGCGTCAGAACGCTTACAATGCGCGATATCGATGAACGCGGGATGCGAAGCGTGATGGAAGAAGCCATCGGTGTCGCGACTAAGAGAACCGCGGGGTTTCATCTTTCTTTGGATATGGACGTGCTCGATCCGAATATTGCGCCCGGAGTCGGAACACCGGTAGAAGGCGGACTCAGCTATCGCGAGGCTCATCTGGCCATGGAACTGATTCACGATTCAGGAAAACTGTTGTCTTTGGAGATCGTGGAGGTGAATCCGGTGCTCGATGTTGGCAACCGAACCGCAAATCTGGCCGTCGAACTAGCGATGTCGGCTATGGGAAAGAAGATTCTGTGAACGAAACAAAAATTCGACTGGGCGTGATTTACGGCGGACGGAGCGGCGAGCACGAAATATCGCTTCGGTCCGCGGAATCGGTGATGAAGTCTCTCGATCCCAGCCGGTATCAAGTAGTTCCACTTCTGATCGAAAAAGATGGCCGCTGGCGGCCTAAGCCGATCGTTGCCGAACCCGGGTCAAATCGCGATATCGATGTCGCCTTCCCGCTGGTTCATGGCACCTTCGGCGAGGATGGCACATTGCAAGGGTTATTGGAGCTGGCCGATCTGCCGTATGTCGGCCCCGGCGTGCTGGGTTCCGCCTGCGCGATGGATAAAGAAATCACCAAGCGCATCCTTGTTGCCGCCAAGATTCCGGTGGTCGAGTTTGCCGTCCAGTTCCGAGGCGCCCTGGATGCCGCAGCGTGCGAGAAGCAACTTTCCTATCCAATGTTCGTCAAGCCGGCAAACCTCGGCTCATCGGTCGGCATCAGCAAGGCGGCGAACCGCCAGGAGCTTGAGGAAGGCCTGCGGCTGGCCGCAGAATTTGACAACAAGATTTTGATCGAGCGTGGAGTGATCGGCCGCGAGTTTGAATGCGCCGTTCTCGGCAATCACGATAGCCGTCGGGCTTCGATGCCCTGCGAGATTCGGCCAAAGCGCAGCTTCTACGACTATGAAGCGAAGTATCTCGAAGACAGTACCGAAATCGACCTCCCGGCCACGCTCGATCCGATAAAAACGGCCGAGCTACAGCATCTGGCGCTGGCAACCTGCTCGGCACTCGAACTGGAAGGCATGGCCCGAGTGGATTTTTTGATGGACGGCCAGACCGGCGGCCTCTATGTGAACGAGCCCAACACGCTGCCAGGATTTACATCGATCAGCATGTATCCGAAAATGTGGGAGCACTCCGGACTCTCCTATTCCGATCTTCTCGACCGCCTCATTGAGCTGGCGCTCGCCCGCCACGGACGCAAGCAGGCAACGCGATACTCGAAATAGATGTTGCCCGCGTTGGTATTTCTGTTTGCCGCTGCTGACACGGCCGATCTGGAAGCAGCAATCAAGAAGGTCACGGGCGTTCTGGCAATCGTAGAGTCTCAGGCTGCAGATCCGGTGAATTCCTCGCAGGCAGTGTACGGCGGCGTGATCCCGGGAATGTTGCGCGGACTGGACCCTCATTCGATTTTTCTCGATCCCGATCAGTTCCAACAACTGCGCGAGATGAGCAATTCCGAGCAGAAGGGCTTTGGATCGATTGTCAGTATTCTGCCCGGACGTGTCATCGTGCTCCAGACGCTTCCGGACACACCATCGGCTCGCGCGGGCCTTTCTGCCGGAGATGAAATTGTGGGCGTCAATGGAATCCCGCTCGCGGGACTCGAGATGGAACAATTGGTCCAACTGCTCGGGCAGTCGCGCCGCAGGCAGGCGCGGGTGGCTGTCCGGCGAGCCAACACGCCCCGGCTCCTCGAATTCACGCTGACACCGGAAACGGTGATTTCAGCCAGTATCGATCGCGCCTTTCTTCTCAGTCCGGGCACTGCCTACGTTCGGGTGGCAAACTTTGAAACGAAGACCGGCCGCGAACTTCGAGACGCCGTCGAACGGCTGGGCGGCAGGATCCTTTCCGGACTGGTTCTCGACTTGCGAAACAATCCAGGTGGCGTGGTCGAATCAGCTCTGGAATGCGCCTCGTTGTTTCTGAAGCCGGGACAAACGATCTTCTCGATTCGCGGCCGCACGCGGCAGCAGGAAGAAGTAAAGGTTCCGAACACCGCGCCGCTTCCTTATACGTTCCCCGTGTCTGTGCTCATCAATGAGAAAACGGCCAGTGCGGCTGAGATTGTCGCGGCCAGTCTTCAGGATCATAAGCGCGCCCACATCGTGGGGACGAGAAGTTTTGGCAAGGGGCTGGTGCAAAGCGTCTACAATTTGAGCGACGAAACGGGTATGGCGCTTACTGTGGCGTTTTACTATTCGCCGAAAGGCCGCAATATCCAGCGTCCGCTGAAGAATGTTCAACTGGCTACGGAAACCCGGCCGGAAGATCGCGGCGGTATCGAACCGGACCGCGTGGTTACCGGCGGCGAGGGCTACACGCGGCTGCGGGCCGTCCTCGACGCTTCCGCTTCGTTTACGACCTTCGCCACGGAGGTATTGCGCAAGGCGCCGCTCCCCGGATTGAGTGTCAAATCGGAGCTTCCGCCGTCACTGCTGGATGAATTTCAGGGCTGGCTGGCCGCCCGCCAGATTCAACCCAGTGTCGCCGAGTGGTCCGCCGACTCCGCCTGGATCCGCAGCCGCCTGCAACAGGAATTGGTAAACCAGGCGATCAGCGTGGAGCAAGGGGATCAGATTGAAGCACAACGCGATACGCAAGTTCAGGCTGCTGTCGATCTTCTGCGCCAACCCTTGTAGAACTCAAAAACAAGCGGCAAAACGGAGATTACGATAATGGCGAGAATCGTTTTGTCGAAATACTTCCTCACCAGCGGTTGATTTCCCAGGATGTAGCCGGCCATCGTCAGCAGCAGCACCCAACCGATACCGCCGAAAATGTTGAACGATAAAAACCGGCTGTACTTCATCTGGGCTACTCCGGCCACGAAAGGGGCGAACGTGCGAATGATGGGAATAAAGCGTGCGTAAATAATTGTCTTCCCGCCATGCTTTTCGTAGAACTCGCGGGTTCGTAGAAGGTGCTCCTGCTTGAACCATTTCGAGCTGGGGCGGTTGAAAATCGGCGGACCCGCCCGCCGTCCGAGAGAGTAGCCCACTCCGTCGCCGATAATTGCCGCGGCCATCAGCAAAACATTTACCAGTACGATGTCGAGATGCCCGGCGCCTGCAATGACGCCGACGATGAACAGAAGGCTGTCCCCGGGCAACAGAAAACCTACCAGCAAGCCTGTTTCCGCGAAAACAATTCCCGCCAATACGGCATATGCTTGCCATCCGGAGAGAGTTGTCTCCAGGAGGGCTCTTAATTTCTCTGCATTGAAGAGAGTTTTGAATAACTCGATAACCGGCTCCATCCTTAGGACTGCCGGTAGGAGTTCAGCAAGCGCTGCAGGTTCTCCTGGTTAATCTTGACCTTGCCGTCTTTTGTCAGCTTCTGTACCAAGCCTTCCTGAAACAGCTCGCCGCGCTCCCGCGCCCGCTGCTGTCTGATTTGGCCGATCACCGAGTCGCGGTTCTGCGCCAGCTGAGTCAAATCGGCGGGAATGACTTCCGTCACTCGCGCCACGAACATGTCCTCGTTCATTCCGATGGGATTGGGAACGTATCCCTTGCTCTTGCCGAACGCATCGCTCAGCAAAGACGCCGAGCCGAGACCCTCCGCCGCACCATTTCGGTTGAACGCAGGCGTGGTTTTATAGGCTGCTTTGTATTGGACCCCAAGCTTCTTGAGATCGGCCCCAGGCGCCCTGGCCTTGGTGGTCAACTCGTTTGCCCGATCGCGCAGCAGTTCCTGCACTCTGCGGTCGGTAATTCCCTGACGGATATTGGCGGCAACTTCTTCGAAGGCCGCGGGCCGCGAAGGCTCGATCTCGGTGACGAGCGCAACAGCCAGCTTGTCCTGGATCTGAACGACCGACGTCACTTCGCCTTTCTTCATCATGGCGACATCGGCCGCCAGTTCGGCACTCGCGCCCAATTGAGGGATATTCGTTTGCGGCGTCAGTCCGTCCACCCGGACCAGCGTTGCACCGTACTGTTGAGCCTTCTGCTCGAAGTTATCGGAACTCTTCGAAAGATCGGAGCGAAGCGATTCGATATTTCGCTGCATGCGATCGAACACCACCTGTCGCTTGGCCTCGTTGGCCAGCTCGGCCTTCACCTCATCGAACGGCTGCAGGCGCGCATCCTGCCGCTCGGTCAGCTGCAGGATGTGAAATCCATACTCCGTCTTGATGACATCGCTGATTTCGTTGGGCTTCAGCTTCCAGGCAGCGTCCTCAAACGGTTTCACTGTCTGACCCTTGGTGATAAATCCGAGATCGCCGCCCTGCTGCGCCGATATCGTATCTTCGGAATTCACCCTGGCAAGCTCTGCGAAGTTCCCACCGGCTTTGACCTTCTTCAGCAAGTCCTCCGCCTTGGCTTGCATTTTCGGAACTTCCGATTCCGGCTTGCCGGTGGTCTTTAAGAGGATGTGTCGAATCTTCACGCGCTCCGGAGTACGGAACCGGTCGGACTGTTCATTGTAGGCACGGCGCAAATCCGCATCGCTCGGCTGAACGCTGGCGCCGGTCTTTGCCTCATCGACATAGAAAATGGCGGCCGAGCGTTTTTCCGGGATCGTATAGATCGCCTTGTTTTTCTCGTACTCGGCGCGAATGTCGGCGTCGGTAACTTTCACTTCCTTCGCGATATCGCTTCGCCGCAAGGCGACGAACTCGATCTTGATCTGTTCGTTTTGCCGCTTGTACTCCGCTTCGATCTCCGCCGGGGAAATAACAGTGCCTTCCTCGATCAGGTTGCCGATCTTCGAAACCAGTAATTGCGACCGGAGCCGGCTTTCGAAGTCCGCTACCGCAATCCCACGCTGAGCGAGCATCGCCGCATACGTATCCGAGCCGACAAACTGCCCGTTGGGGAACGCTTGCGGAAGAATCATCTTGACCGCATTTACCAATTCTTCATTCGAGACATGAAAACCCATGCGCTCGGCCAGATACTCCGACGACCTCTGCGCAATCAGATTGTCGATTGTAGTCGAGGCGATCGTGAAGCCGGCCTGCCGCGGCATATTCATACTGCGCAGCGATTGTTCCACTCGGGCCGAAGCTTCCCGCACCGTAATCGTGCGGTCGCCGATCTGTGCAATCGTCTGGTCGTCCTGCATTCCGCCTGTCCCGAATCCCGGGATCAGCGTCACCACCATCGAAATCGCGATCAGGCTGAGCAACACCATCAGCACATAACGCATATTGGTATCGCGGCGGCGAAACAAATCAAACATAAACTTCTCCTAAGTTCTTATCTTACTTGGGGACTAGCCGTTCCATGCCGAGATAGGGGCGTAAGACCTCCGGGATCAGTACGCTACCATCCGCTTGCTGGTAGTTCTCAATGATGGCCACCCAGGTGCGCCCGACAGCGAGGCCGCTGCCGTTCAGCGTGTGAATGTACTCCGCTTTCTTACCGGATCGATAACGGATTCCGGCGCGGCGAGCCTGAAAGCTTTCGAAATTGGAGCACGACGAGATCTCTTTATAGGCATTCTGACCCGGCAGCCAGACTTCAATGTCATATGTTTTCGCCGCAGAGAAACCGAGATCGCCGGTGCATAAGGTAACCGTTCGGAAAGGCAATCCGAGCTTTCTCAGAATGGTCTCGGCGTCGCGGGTAAGCCCTTCCAATTCGCTGTAGCTGGTTTCCGGTGTGGCGAACTTCACCAGCTCTACTTTTTGAAACTGGTGCTGCCGGATAATGCCGCGCACATCGCGCCCATAGCTGCCGGCCTCGCTGCGAAAACACGGGGTGTAGGCGCAATAGCGGATCGGCAGCAGCGCGGAATCGATCGTTTCGTCGCGCCAGTAGTTTGTTACCGGAACCTCCGCTGTCGGTATCAGCCAGTAGTCCGTATTTTCGATCTTGAACTGATCGCCGGCGAACTTGGGAAGCTGCCCTGTGCCGAAAAGACTTGCTGAATTGACCAGAAACGGCGGAAGCATTTCCGTGTATCCATGCTCGTTCGTATGCACATCGAGCATGAAATTGATCAGCGCCCTCTCCAGTTTCGCGCCCGCCCCGATATACACGGCAAAGCGCGCGCCAGTCATCTTTGCGGCGCGATCGAAGTCGAGGATGCCCAACTCCGGGCCCAAATCCCAATGCGGCTTGGGAGCGAAGCCGAACTCCGGCGGCGCGCCCTCACGCCGGACTTCCACGTTATCGTCCGATGTCTTGCCTTCGGGTACAGACTCATGAGGGAGATTCGGAATACCACTCAGCACCTCATGAAAACGCGCATCCAGCTGATTCGCCTGCTGGTCAAGCGCCGAGATCCGCTCGCCAATCTCGCGGACCTTCTGCTGGCGGTCGGCAGTATCCGCGCCTTCCCGGCGCAGCTTGCCGATTTCGGCGGTCTCGGCATTGCGCTGACCCTTGAGCGAGTCGGCTTCTGTCAGCGCCGCCCGGCGTTCCGCATCCAGCTTGCGGAATTCCTCTACGTCGAAGCTGAAACCCCGCAGGGTTAGCTTCCGGACCACATCATCGAGACTGGCCCGAAACAGCGCAAGATCGTGCATGAAGTTCGAACTTAGGTTCGTTTCTCGATCGCCACCCAGGGTTGATCCGGCGACAGCCCCTTATAATCGGCGCGGGGACGAATCAGGCGGTTGTTTGCGTACTGTTCGAGGATGTGCGCCGTCCACCCGGACATCCGGCTGACAGCAAAGATCGGCGTAAACAGATCCACGGGGATGCCAAGAGAAAAATAGGCGGAAGCCGAGTAAAAGTCGACGTTCGCATTTAAGTTCTTGGCCTCCTTGATTGCGGACTCGACGGCTTCGGATGCTTCAAACAGATCGAGATGGCCGGTGGATTTCGCCAGTTCCCTCGACATTTTCTTCAAGTGCACCGCGCGCGGGTCGAGAGTCTTATACACGCGGTGGCCGAATCCGGGAACCTTTTCCTTGTTCTCCAGCTTTTCGCGCATCATCTCGAGCGCTTTCTCTTTGTTGCCGGCGGCCAAAAGCATCTTGATGACATCCTCGTTGGCCCCGCCGTGGAGTGGCCCCTTTAGCGCACCGATGGCGGAGGTGGCCGCCGAGTAAATGTCGGACAAGGTGGCAGCCGTCACGCGCCCGGCGAAGGTGGAAGCATTCAACTCGTGGTCGGCGTGAAGAATCAGCGCGAGGTCGAACACTTTCGTCATCACGGCGTCGGGTTTTTTGCCGTTCAGCGTATAGAGGAAATTCTCGGCAAAGGACAGATTGGGGTCCCCGTCGACCACCGGCTTTCCCGCGCGCAGGCGGTTATAGCTGGTAACGATCGTGGCCGTTTGGGACATCAGCTTCACGGCCTTCAGGCGGTTCGCTTCCGGCTCCATATCGTTGGCAGCCGGATCGTAGAGGCTCAACATCGATACCGCCGTCCGCAATACGTGCATAGGCGTGGCATCGGCGGGGACACTCTTCAGGAATTGCTCCACTTCGGGAGCGATGGGACGGTTTTCGACCAGTTCCTTCTTCAAGTCCTGAAGCTGCTGCTCTGTCGGAAGCTTACCGTTCCAGAGGAGGAAAATTACTTCTTCAAACGTTGCATTCTCTGCAAGCGTGTGAATATCGAAACCCTGATAACTCAGAAGGCCGATATTGCCATCGATGTAGCAAATACTCGACTCTGCGGCAATGATGCCTTCTAAACCGGCGGCGGTTGCAGCCATGATAGTACCTAGTATCTCCTCACTTGGATCTGGCAGTCAGCTTCCCGTGGATAACTGAAAGTGGTGTGCCTCTACATTTTATGGAGCATGGCGCCTGTGCGCAACCAATGAAAGACGGAA
>CAYTVP010000024.1:0-8478 GCA_964441675.1 uncultured Solibacteraceae bacterium
GCCAGACGGTACGCCTCATTTACCTGGGCGTCGGTATTGGCCCCGGCCCGTTCGATTACGCGGCCGGCAAATGCCTGCGCCCAGGTGATGGACGGACTGCCGTTCAATAAGGTCAGCGCCTGCGGAGCGGTAATCGTTTGTGCCCGGCGAGCACAACTCTCGTGAGTATCGGGCATGTCGAATGCGCTCATCAGCGGGTAGCTGGCTGTGCGTCGGACCGAAATGTATAAGCTGCGGCGATTCTCGTCGGCCGGATCCTTCGAGACCTTCCAGCCACCCGCGGGAGGCGGCATGCCCGCCGGCAACTCCGGATAAACGCTTGGGCCACCAATCGCGGGATTCAACAAACCCGACACCAGCAACGCATTGTCGCGGATCGTTTCCGCATCGAGGCGCTGTGGAGGAAACCGCCAGAGCAGCCGGTTCGGTGGATCGAGCCGGCTGGCGTCATCGCGGTGAGCCGAGCTTTGCCGGTAGGTGCTCGATGTCACGATCAGCCGGTGCATGTGCTTCATGCTCCATCCATTTCGAACGAATTCGTCGGCCAGCCAGTCCAGCAATTCCGGATGCGTGCGGCGCTGCCCCATCCGCCCGAAGTCTCCTGGAGTGGGCACGATTCCCGTGCCGAAGTGGTAATGCCAGATGCGGTTCACCATCACCCGTGGAGTCAGTGGATTGGCGGGATCGGCCAACCAGTTCGCGAGGACGGTTCGGCGTCCGGTTGATTCCACTTTCTCGCTTGGCTTGATGTCAGGAGAGCCCGCGTCAAGGATGCTGAGGAATCCCGGCTCGACTTCTTCCTGGGGTTGGGAGTAGTTGCCCACAGCAAGAATGTGCGTTGGTGGAGCAGTTCGGCCCAGATCGCGCATTCCCACTCCGATCGGAACCTCCCGATGATAAAGATGATCGAAGCTCGCAAGCTTTGCTTCCAGTTCCTGCAGGCGCTTCTTCTTGTCAGCTTTCAGCCGCAGCACAGCGAGGAAATCGCTCGGCTCGGTAATAATCTTGGCGCGGTGCGCCATCTGTTGCTCGAATGGACTTCTTTCGGCGGCGGGCTTTTCGGCGGCCTGCTTAACTTGATCCGGAAACTTGAAGAATTCGCCTTCGGTGACGACGCGCCGTCCTTCGTCGAGCAGAGTCGCAATCTCCAGACGGATGTCGCGCGTGGCGGCTTCCCACTCTTCGGACTTCAGAGCTTCCTCTCGAAGTTGAGTTGGCGACCACATCACGACCCTGTCGTCATTCGCGGTGTGCGCGAAGAATGCCTGCAGCCGGTAATAGTCCTTCTGAAGAATCGGATCGAACTTGTGGTCGTGGCACTTGGCGCACCCCATGGTCAAACCCAGGAATGCCGAACCCACCGCATCGGTAACATCCTGCAGAATTTCCTGGCGGCGCTGCATCAGGTCGCGAGCATTCCATTCGTCGGGATAGTGCCGGCTAAACGCTGTCGCTACGATTGCCTGGGGGTTGTCCGGCCAAAGTTCGTCGCCTGCGATCTGCTCACGCATGAAGCGGTCGTAGCTCTTGTCTTCATTGAAGGACTGAACAACGTAGTCGCGGTATCGCCAGATGTTGGGACGAGGCTCGTCCGCCCGGAATCCGTCGCTTTCGGCGTAGCGCGCCACGTCCAGCCAATGGCGGGCCCATCGTTCGCCATAATGCGGCGACGCCAGTAAACGTTCGACCAGCCGCGAATATGCCTCGGGCGATTCATCGGCAACGAAGGTCTGTACTTCTTCGGGGGTGGGTGGAAGACCAATCAGATCGAAGCTGAGGCGGCGGATGAGCGTTACCTTGTCGGCTTCCGGTCCTGGTGCGATCCCCTTTTTCTCGAGCGCCTGCAGAATAAAGCTGTCGATCGGATTGTGAACCCAGGAGCGATGGTTCACCGCAGGCTCCGCTGGCCGGCTCACTTTTTGGAACGCCCAATACTGGCGATCCTGCTGGGTGAATGTTTTTTCCGCGTTCGAAGCTGCCCACAATGCCGTGCTTGCGGCCAGCGCGACGAAGCCGTAGCTTGTGGCTCGGTTCAGAATTCGCCTTTTACTGTCCGGCATGCGGTGAAACCTTTAAACATTATGACAACCCTGAACGCGAGCCGGACAGTAAAAGTCCGGCGATCGACGAAGTCTCTAGAAAAGAAACTTCAGCGCAAGCTGAATCTCCCGCCCGTTGATCCGAGTGCTGCGAATCAAGCCAAATTGTGGCGTTCCGGCGGCCAGGTTCGGATCTCCAAATGACGGATGGTTGAAACCATTAAAGAACTCAGCCCGGAACTGAAGGGTGCCCGGTTCGCGGCCCGGCAGCGGGATTGCCGTATTCTTCATGATGGTGAAATCGATCGTGTTTACACCGGGACCGGTAATGACTCCGTTGCCCGAATTCCCGAACCGGCCGAACGTGTGATTGACAAAGCAGCTTGTATCGAACCAGCCATCGATCGACTGCTGGCCCCCAGGTAGATTGCCATCGCAGAGCCGGTCCGCACGGTTGGTATCCTGGCGTCCCACATTCGATGAGACAGACGAGGTAGGGGTCAAGGGAAAGCCGGTATGGACCGTGAACGCGCCTTGCAATGACCATCCGCTGGCTAAACCACCACTGAAGCCGCTGAGGTTCGTGCCGATCCATTTACCTTTGCCGAAGGGGAGTTCGTAGATGCCCGAAATGGTCAGGCGCTGAGTCTGATTGAATTCGAGGACCGCATATTCGGCGCGGCGGTTGCGCGCGTCCTGCTGCCGGGACTGATCTCCAAACAGTGCGCCTCCGATGCCCATCACCTTGGAATAGGTATAAGCCCCCAGAAGAGTGAGTCCGTGCGAGTACCGCTTGTTCACTTTCACGTTTAGCGCGTGATAATTCGAGTTGTCGAGGGCGCTGACCATACTTACGTCGCCAATATTCGGATTCGGACGCCGGTTGATCACCGGTGTCGGGCGTGATGGATCAACGTCGGGAAAGGCCTGGTTCGGCAAATCGCGCCCGGTTAGCTTGCGGGCGCTGTTGCCGACATATGCCGTCTCGAGGAGCCAATTATTCGCAAGCTCACGCTGGATGCTGAAGTTCCACTGGTACGTGTAGTTAGTCCGGAAGTGGGGATCCAAAGCGAAGACGTTCGTGTTTGGCGAAAGCAGAATTTGCCCGGTCGCGGGATCGCGTACCTGTGTTCGAGGGAAGAGCTTGCCAATCAAGTCGGGCATCAGCGGGTTCGAAACGATGGTAGTATCCACGACAAAAGGCGGCGACAGCTGGAAGGAGGAAAACTCCTGCCCTCGCGGCTGCCCAAAGAACACGCCGAAGCCGGTTCGAATTACGGTTTTGGGAGTGATCGAATACGCGAAACCGACTCGCGGCGCAAAATTGTTCCGGTCCGGATCATGCAGCCGGTCGATGTCTTCGTCCAGCTTTAGAAAGCGCCCGTTTATATAGTCGAAGCTGGCCAGATCGCCAAACCGCTCGTAATAGGGAGTCTGATACTCATAGCGAAGTCCGAGATTCATCGAGAACTTCGACGTCACCCGAATCTCATCCTGAAAATAGAACCCGTAATAGTAGTACTTCAATGTGACCCAGCCGTTGCTTTCGGCAAACTGTGTCGCGCGGCCGCTATAGGGGAATCCAAGCATCAGATCGGCGATGGCCGTGCCTGTGCCGGACACTCCCGGCTGGTTCGTGAATCGGTTCTCAAAAGACAACGTCCCATTCGGTGTTTGCTGCACCTGTCCTGCCGGACGGTAATAGCGCGCGTCGACGCCAAACTTCATGGAATGCCGCCCGGCGACCCAGCTGAAGTCATCCGACAGATTGTAGACATTGTCTTTCGGGCCGTTGGGATTGAAGGGGCTGGCTCCGATATTTGTCAATCCGGCGACGACCAACTGCGGAAGTCCGTAGGCTGTTGATGACGGGTTCAGATTCAGGAGGCCGAATTGCTCCTCAGTAAGGTTCCGGTCCGCTAGCGGAAATGTCCCATCGATTCGGTTGTACGTCCAGGCAAGGCGGAACTGATTCACCTTCGTGGGCGAAAACGTATGGGATTCCTGGACCGTAATACTGTGGGCGCTGCCATCTTGCAGGGACCCCGTGAGCGGTAGGCCGGACGGCGACTGAGCGGTGGTTTTGCTGTAGGAGTAACGTCCGAAGAGAAGATCGCGGTCGCCGATCTGATGATCGATCCGAGTGTGAAACTGATTCTGATCGTTGACGGAGGAAGCGCTGGTAACGTTGTTGTATGCCCCCGACCCGGGCGCGTTCGGAATCGGGTAATAGTTCAACGCCGAGTTGCCAATCTGCCCGAAGCGCGCTTTCGGAATGATATTTCCTGGAAAAGGATCGCGGCGATTGGTTGCTGTATCCAAAGTCGCCGGATCAAAGATCGGAGGACCGGCGGCGAAGTTGCCCTCCCGCTGCTCCGCCGTCGGAAGGCTCTGATAGAGCGTGGACGCGCGCCTTGTCCGCAATCCTTCATAGTTAGCCATAAAGAACGTGCGATTCCGGAGAATCGGCCCGCTGACTACACCGCCGAACTGGTGCCGCCGGAGTGGGTCGATTCGCGGGGCAAAGAAGCTGCGCGCGTCCAGCTTATCGTTCCGCATAAATTCGAACAGACTGCCGTGAAAGGCGTTGGTCCCCGGCCTCAAAGTCAAGTTGATTGCCGACGGGTTGCGTCCGAATTCCGCTGCGAAGTCGTTTTGTTGGATCTTGAATTCCTGAATAGCTTCGATGGATGGGCTGAACGCCGGTCTCCCGTTTCCTTCCATGCGTGTGTCTACTCCATCGAAGTAAAAGCTAATCTGGTTGGCACGCTGTCCGTTGATGGCCAGACCATTGCTTTGGGACGTTCCCGCGAGTTCCGTCACGCCCGGAACGAGCTTTGCCAGATCCAGAAAGTTCCGCCCGTTGAGAGGAATTTCGAGTATTTCCTTCTGGGTCATCACCTGACCCACTTCCGCCGTGCGCTGGTCGAGCACAGGTGTGGCCGCCACAACCTCCAGCTTGGTTGCGGTGTCGCCTACTTCGAGCTGTATGTCGTGCGTTACCGGCTGGGCTACCTGCACTTCGAGGCCCGACAGTTCATATGTTTTGAAGCCCGCGACGGTCGCCCGCAAAGTATAGAATCCGGGCGCTACCAGAGCGAAAACGTAGCCGCCATCGTCACCGGCGGTTGCTGTTCTCGTTGCTCCCGTGCCTTCGTTGACGAGAGTGATGGCCGCCGCCGCGACAGCCCCACGTGACTGATCGGTCACTTGTCCGGCGATACTCCCCGAGGAAACCTGCGCGTGCGCCGGAATGGCGGCGCCGCAGGCGAGACAGATGTACAGACAGAAATGCTTGAGCGATCGCATCTTGGCACCTCATCCAGGCTGACGTTATGGCATCTCATCATATTCGAATGCCGGTGTGAAGCACCGTATCCAGGCAAGATGGAACAAAACGTGCAATCGGCTTCTGCGAGGAATACATGAAATACGGGATTGCATGGCTGTTGGGCGTTCCAACCAGTCTGATCGTTATCTGGTTCCTGTTAAATCAGGTCGGATGCTAGGAAAATAACGGAATCTATGAAAGCGAGGAAGGTGAATGGCAAAAAAGGCTGCCGCATCCAAGGGCAAGCGCAAGATTCATAAAGTGATGAAGGAGCACAAGGAGGGCAAGCTAGAATCGGGCAGCGGAAAAAAGGTGACCAGCCGCAAGCAAGCGGTGGCAATCGCGCTGAACGAAGCTAGGGAATCGGGAGCGAAGATCCCCAGGAAAGCGGCAACCAAGAAAAAAGCTGTGAAGAAAAAAGCGGCTAAGAAAAAGGCTTCGTAGTCGAAAAGGACTTTTGCTTTGCCGGGCTTCGGCGCGCTGTTAACGCGCCTCAAGCTCCAGTTCGCGTAGCTCTTCGCCGGCGCGGTTCTTAACGCGTACCCAATAGCGTCCTGTTCCGAGACCCCGGTCGTAATCGACACTGACGCGGCCGCCGGAAGCTTCAACAGCCCTTGAGGCAAGCGCCTGGCCGTCCTGGTCGACAAGATCGATCAGGCAACAGTCTGTCTCGGAAAGGCCACGTACGTCGATGTTCAATTGCAGCGGCCGGCCAGCGCCAACGACGCCTGTTCCAGTGACCGCTCCGCGATAGGCCGAAAGTTCGACGGTCTCCATGGATTGCGGACGCTTCATAGCTGGAACCGCCACCAGGACGACAGCCGCGGCCGCCGCTACGGCCCACGCAGCCTGGAAATGCCAGCGCGATCCGGCCGGCTTCACTGCGGTACTACGATACTTCTCCTCGCGAACTTCGCTCGCCGCCTGGCGGGCTGCCCGGAGGAAAGCAGTCAGTTCGGTCACTCGGTCCTGGCAACCGGCGCAAACCAATAGGTGCTCTTCGACTGATGCCACTTCTTCCTCGCCTAGACGATCCATGCAGTACTCCTCCAGCATGTCCTCGTTCGGGTGAGTGTTGAATGTATCCCGGTTGTTCATCGATAGAAATCTCGCATTCTGAAGCCGTCCTCACAGTACAACAATGGGCGGCTGAACACTTAGTTCCCAGCGCCGGCACCTTTTCTCAAAAAAAGTGAGCTGATTGGATTCCGCACGATTTTACGTTTTCCGAGCTCGCCAAACCGGGCCTTGGCGCGCGACTTCAGCAGGCGGAACTGTGTTTCACTCAGCTTCATCTCGGCGCAGATCTGCTCCTGCGATTGTTCGAGGAGATAGAAGCGGGTGAGAATCTCCCGGTCGCGTTCGGAGATACTACTCAGGACGCCGCGCATAAGGGCCGTATTCTGACGCTCCATCGCGGTTTGCTCCGGGTTAGCTGCACCGTCGCTGACCCATGTTCCTGCCTCGAGCTCGACCTGTTCGCGGCGAGTTTGCACAGCCTGTCCGATATAAGCTGCCACCTGGCGGCGTACCACCGTTCGGACAAAGCCCATCAGTCGCTCCGGATCCCGCAGATCTCCCCGGCGAATGGCTTGCACGACAATCAAAAACGTGTCGTGAACTTTATCGTCAATCTCCTGCGATTGGAGCTGACGATATAGATAGAACCGGATACCACGAGAGAACACGCGGTAGAGTTCCTCCATCGCCGATTCGTCGCCGGCTTGAATTCGTTCGACGAGCGCGGTCCATACGCGCTCGTTGGGCGGTTCTGCAGATACCGGTTCCGAGGCCGGCATAAGCGTTTCCGATTGGCTTGCAGCAAGCATAGTTATCCTTTCGACAGCAAAAAGAAGGCTGTCCAATAAGAGGGAAGGTTTCGCCAGGTTGCAGAGTGGAGCATGTCCACTTGAGCGTTCCGCAAGGCGTCGGCGGCAGGGTAGGGTGAGCGGTCCGCCAGTGCATGAGAGTAGTGAAGGTAAAACCGCTGAAAGATTTCGCCGGTATCATCGGGTGTCGGCCAGTGGGAAGCCGCCACGTTCGACGCGCCGCCTAAGAGCCAGGCACGCGTCATACCGAGCAGTCCGGCGCCCTGAATCGTCGCGCCGCCACCCGAATGACATCCGCTGAGGACGACGAGGTCGATCTGCGCATCCAGGTTGGCAATTTGCTGATCGCCGACGAGGTCCGGTTGCCGGCTTCCGCCATCCAAGCCCAGTGCTAAAAGGGTGCGGTTGCTGTCCTGGCGAGACCGGACGAAATGCGTTGCAAAGTGAACGATGCCCAACGGTTTTCGAAGCGCCTTAGCAAGGCCGGTCATGTTGGCATCGGCGCCTTTCAAGGTCGTGGCTTCGCCAACTCGAAGACTGGTCCAGGTGCGGGCGCAGGCGTCCACCTCGCGACCGCTGCCGAGCAACCGTGGGAGCTGAAATGTGCCATTCCGCGACGACGATCCGCCGGCCTTCTGAAAGCGGCTGTCGGCGGTGTTGTAGATGGGATCGCCAATACCGAGAAAATCCTGAGATCTTGCCGCCAGCGGTTCGGCGTTCAGCAGCAGACTCGGAACGACGCGAAGCGTATGCTTCTCAATGAGATATTTATCCGTCTTCCCGCCGGATGGGAGCGGCAGGCCGGCGAGAGGCAACTCGAAAAGCCGATCGTCCAGCACAACGGTCCAGAAACGTTTCTTCTGCGCGGCTTCGGATGCTTGACCAAAGAGCATCGAATAGAGGGCTTGGCCGGTGATGAGATGCTTCGGCGCGCCGGCCAGCAGATCTTGCCGGAACTGATTCACCTGGGAAGCTAAGATTGCTCGTCCCGGAAGCGAGTAGATGCGCACACGGCCGCGCGTAATTTCCCATAACCGCGATTGAGGTTCATCGGCATAGAAGCTGAAGATTGCCTCATCGGGGTGCAGCCGGTCGATCACTGTCTCCGCGAGCGCCACCGGATCGGCGGGCAAAACTGCTACCGAACCAAGCCCGGCCTTTAGCTCGATCTCCCGAAGTTCGATCGCCAGACGATCGATGCGTTTCTGACTCTCTTTCTCCTTGTTCCCCGACGCCAGCAGGCTGGCCTCAATGTTCTGCATCTGGCGCAGTTTCTGGT
>CAYTVP010000024.1:8488-18370 GCA_964441675.1 uncultured Solibacteraceae bacterium
AGAGGCGCGCAGGCTGACTAACCGTCCCTCTTCGGCAGATACGAGAGATTCGATTGCGAGCGACGCATACCGCCGGTCCGAGGCAAGCGCGGTGGTAAACCGGATAAAGGAGGAGCGCAACTGTTGGAGGCTGCCCTCCCAGTGTGCCGGCAGCATTCCCGACGGAAGTACCTCCAGGCGCCACCGCCTTGTATAGTCGAGCGCGGTTCGGAAATCGGCAAGGGCGGCACTGGTGTTGCCGAGAGCGGCTTCTACCGACGCCCGTTCCGCGTAAAGCTCGTAGATCAGTGTTCTCTGCGGCTGGGTCTTTTGCGACTCGATCGCCTTGTTTAAATGCTCCAGCGCGTCAGCCGGACGGTTTAGCCGACTATATAGGATACCGAGGCTTCGGTTCGATAATGCCAGTTCCCCCGGCGCTTTGTTTTTGCGAAGCTCGAATGCCTTTCGGAAAAGTGGTTCCGCCAGACCGTGCTTTTTCCGGTCGATGTAAGCCAATCCATGATGATCGAGCGCCATGGCTTCCAGACTGGTATTTCCCAGGGCGGCTGCCTCTAGCGCGGACTGCTGAAAGTACCGGTCGGACTTGTCGTGCCATCCATTCCGGTGCGTTGCGTTTCCGAGATGAAGGAGGATATACGGCCGGCGCGTTGTGGCCGAGGGGCTGCGATCCTGGAGGATATCCTCACCTTCGCTGACCATGGCCTTAAAGTCGCCCATGGCGCCATAAAGATGAGCGATATTGGTGCGTGCCGCCAGTACCAGGTCGTGCTCCTGCGCTTCTTCAGCCAAATGTTTGGCTTCCAGGTACCGGCCCATCGCGCGCTTATAGGCAAACGCATTGACGTCACAATTGCCAATATTGGTAAGAGAGGCAACTGCTACGCGAATGTCGGACCGGCGAACGGCGAGTTCGTATGCCTTCTCGAACGCTTTGCGCGCTTCCTCGAAGTTCCCGACGGCATAATAGCGATGACCTTCTTGTTGAAGCGAGATTACCTCGGGGGTGGGTTTCGGAGCGGAGACCGACGATCGTCCAGGGCTGCCGCACATAGCGGCACAGAGACCTAAGAGAAGGGCTGGTGTCGAACGCACGGTGATCCTCAAGTTAGAGCAATTTGCACTACGAAAGGCCGACGTTGATCAGGCAGCCTAGAAGTACTTGCTTAAACTAGCAGTACTTCTAGGCATATAGTAGCAGATGATAATCGAAACGAATCAATTTTTCGTGAAATTTTTTCTGTAAATGAAAAGGGGCACGAATTTGAGTAGCGAGTATTCTACTCGGTCCTAGCTGGTTTCTGCAATTAAAAGGTAACGGGAACCGGAAAAGGCATCAAATCGGGCATGTCGGTGCTTCCTTTCGTAACGATTAGCGACTTTTTTTCGCTCTTGAGTCGCACACACACTAGATCGTCAGCACCGGGGAATAAACTTTAGGCTTACGTAACCATAACTTTTAAAAACACTTAAATCCTGGCCTCGCCCGTGATGGAGTATTCCGGCTGCGGAGGTATTGATAAGCTAAGACGGTATATGCGCCGTTTAGCGCCGGTGGTGGCAGTTTTGACACTCCTGATCGCTGTCGGCGTGGGCGTCAGCTACTGGAAGACGAAGGCTCGTCAAAGCCGCGACGCGCCGAATCCGCCTGCCCCTCTTCCCGAAGGACTTCATGCTTCCGCTTCAGGTTGGGAATGGTCACACGCCTCCGCAGGCAGGCCGGTTATCAATATTACGGCTCAGGAGTTAAAACACGTCCGGGAGCCGTCGGTCTTTGACTTGGCCAAGGTCGAGCTGAAGATTTTTCACCTGGACGGCCAGAAATTCGACCGTGTCTTGAGCCCAAAAGCTCAGTTTTCGATGGTGGAGGGAAAGCTCTATTCCGATGCAGCCGTGGATATCACAATGGGCGTTCAGGCGGACGGTGGACCTCAGGGACGCCTGTTGTCGATCCAATCTTCCGGTGTAGCGTTCGAAAGCAAGACAGGCAAAGCTGAAACCGCCCGTCATGCGACGTTTCGCCTGGATGTGGGCGAGGGTGAGGCAGATGGCGCCGTCTACGATCCCCAAACGCGAGAGTTGCATCTGTTGAAGAACGTGAAGCTGATCTGGCGGGGGAACAATCCGAAATCGCCGCCTATGTATATTGAAGCGGCGGAGCTGATCTATAAAGAGCTGGAACAGAAGGTCTACCTGTTGGGTTGGTCGCGATTTTCCCGGAATACGCTGAAGATGTCCGGCGGTCCGTCGGATGTGACGATCGAGGACGGCAATATTCGGCTGGTGAACACGGTAAACGCCGTGGGTGCGGATACGCAGCCGGCGAAGACGACTGAGTTCGCCGCCGAACAACTGGAAATGATCTTTCGCGACAGGGGTGTTGTGGAGAGAATCGCGGGCCAGACCAACGCCCGTCTGGACAGTGCCTCAATAGCAGGAAAAACACAGGTCCGGGCGGATCGGATGGATATGAGCTTTACCGAAGCCGAGGGCGCAGCGTTCCTGGATCGTGCCCTGGCCAACGGTGGAGCTCAGGCAACCTCGCTTCCCGCCGCCGGGCGCGGCGAGACGCCGCCGACGCGGGTGCTTCGTGCGGAGACGATCGAGTTGCGGATGAGGCCGGGCGGAGAAGAGCTGGAGCAGGTATTGACTCATACTCCGGGAACACTAGAGTTTCTGCCCAACCATCCATCGCAGCTGAAGCGGCTGGTCCGCGGCGAACGGATGGATATGCAGTACGGTTCCAACAACAAATTAAAGTCGTATCGCGCTTCCGTGGTCTCTACCGTGACCGACCCCGATCCGCACAAGAAGAATTCCGGGCCGCAGAAGACTTGGAGCAAAGACATGCTGGCCGTGTTCAACGAGAAGAACGGAGAAATGACACGGCTGGACCAGTGGGGCGATTTTCGGTTTGAAGAGGGCGACCGGCGAGCATTGTCCGAACGCGCAACGCTCGACCAGGCCAGCGGCGTTATCACGCTTTCCGGCAACGCCCGGATCTGGGATTTGACCGGTGCCACTGATGCCGAGTCGATTGCGATCGACGATCGAAAATCGATTACCGTGGCCACCGGACGGGTGCGAACAGTGCGCGAGCCTGAGCGCCAAGACAGCAAGGCAACCTATGCCACGGCGAAACGCATGGTAAATTCCGCCAACGATAAAATCCGCTATGAGGGCGACGCGCGCTTGTGGCAGGCGGAGAACAGGCTGGAAGCGGATTGGATTGAGATTGACCGTCCGGTGGACGAACTGCGGTCGGGAGGGGGCAGCGTGAACACCCTGACGAACGAAGACGACGGCGCGGTAACCGTTATTCGATCGAAGTCGATGCGCTATACCGATCGGGAAAAGGTGTCCTTTTATGAAGGCGGCGTGGTGATGACGAGGCCTGGGCTAACGGTGACGTCCCAGCGGCTGCGCGGGTACCTTTCGCAGGAGTCGTCAAAGGAAACTTCGGCTACTGTTCCCGATTCCGGACTGGAGAAGGCATTTGCGGAGGGAGACGTCGATATCGTTCAGGTGGAGCAATCTCGAAACCGGCACGGCACGGGCGACGTCGCGGAGTATTACGTAGCGGATAACCGTGTCATTCTGGAGGGTCCGCTAGCCCAAATGACCGAAACAAAACCCGGATTGAAGCCCACGCATACCAAAGGCAATAAGCTGACCTGGCTGGGCAGCGAGGATAAGCTCCTCGTGGACGGCAGCGGCAGCCAGCCTGCGCTCAGCCGCCTGCGCCGCAAGAAAAAATGAGAAACACCCCCTCTCGATGAAGGTGCTCCGGACGGAAGAGATCTCGAAAACCTACGGAGGGCGCCGCGTCGTAGACGGAGTGTCGGCAGAGGTGGCGCAGGGCGAAGTAGTTGGACTCCTCGGCCCGAATGGGGCGGGGAAAACCACGTCCTTTCACATGATCGTCGGCTTAATTGCGCCGGATTCCGGCCGGATTCTGCTTGACGGCCAGGACCTTACCAACTTTCCGATGTACCAGCGCGCGCGCCGTGGGATCAGCTATCTACCGCAAGACGCATCGGTGTTCCGCAAATTGAGCGTCGAGGAGAATCTCATGGCGATTCTCGAAACGTTGCCGATGTCCGGGCGCGATCGGCGCGATCGGATGAACCGATTAATCGAACAACTGGGATTGGACCAGGTTCGCCAGAATAAGGGATATGCGCTTTCCGGCGGCGAGAGGCGGCGTGTGGAGATTGCGCGGTCGCTGGTAATTGAGCCGAGCTTCGTTTTGCTCGACGAGCCATTCTCCGGAATCGATCCCAAGCAGGTGCTGGAGCTCCAGAAAATCATCTCCGATCTGAGGCGGGCCGGGATCGGAATCTTGATCACGGATCATAACGTGCGTGAGACTCTGGCTGTCACCGACCGGGCCTACATTATCAACAACGGAAAAATCTTCCGCTCCGGTTCACCGGACTCCCTGCACGGCGACCCGGAGGTGCGGCGGATCTATTTGGGCGAATCCTTTCAGATGTAGCGCTAAAGGCCCTTTCGCTTCGATGGCGGTGCTACGCTGAAGGGAAGCGATGAGCACACTTTCGCCGCGATTGACTCTTGGAGTTACACAAAAGCTCTCGTTAACGCCTGGCCTTGTCCAGATGGTGACCATGCTTCAGTGCAATCGGCTGGAGTTGAAGGAGATGATCACCCAGGAGCTCACGGCGAATCCCGTCCTCGAAGAGACGAATGAGGTAGACGAAGCCCTTCAGGAAGAGATTCAGGCAGCGCTTGAAGCCGAGCGCGTGCAGAATCCATCCGATGCCAACGTCCTCGAAATGATGCAGGGGGAACGGGAAGAGACGGAAGCGCCCGAAACGCCCACGCCCTCCCTCGCGGCGACAGAAGCCGTAGGGGCCACTGAGCCCGCGGATTCTACCGACAACGCGGATTCTACCGATACCTTCGACGATATCGATTACGGCACTTTCTTTGAGGAGTATCTGGACCCCGGTTTCCGGTCCCCGTCCGGCGAGACTGCTGAGCGTCCCTCCTTCGATACGTTTCTTTCTGCTCCCATCACGCTTGCAGAGCACCTGGAGCGCCAGCTGTCGCTCATCGTGTTGACTGATAAGCAGCGGAATGCGGCCGAGGCAATCGTCGGCAATCTGAATGACAGCGGGTATTTGACTGTCCCGCTTGAAGAGATCATGGCCGAAGCGGAGTGCAGCCGCGAAGAAGCGCAGGAAGCGCTGCGATTCGTCCAATCTCTTGATCCTGCCGGAGTGGGCGCGCGGGATGCGCGAGAATGTCTGCTGATCCAGTTGGACGGTCGCGGCGGCCGCGGCGGCGTCGCTTGGCAGATCGTCGACGAGCATCTTTCGCTTCTGCAGACAAAACAGATCAAAGAGCTGGCCAAGCGGCTGGGCCGCCCGCCGGAACATCTGGATATCGCGCTGCGTGTAATCCGTCAGCTGAATCCATACCCCGGCCTGCGGTACTCGGGTCCTCCACCCCAGAAAATTGAACCGGATGTTTTTTTGATTAAGGAAGGCGGCGAGTATTTTGTTCAGCTGAACGATGACGACGTGCCGCAGCTGCGGTTAAATTCCGCTTACCGGCACATGCTGGATAAAGAAAGGTCGTCGGATCAGGAAATCAAGGACGCGCGCAGCTACATCCGCGAGCGGTACAACTCTGCGCTGCAGCTACTTAAGAATATCGAGCAAAGAAAGCAAACAATTCTTAAGGTGTGCCAGTGTATCATTGCCCGGCAGACTGAAATGTTCGACAAGGGCATCGATCACCTGAAGCCTATGATGATCAAGGACATTGCCGAAGAAATCGGTGTGCATCCTTCCACCGTAAGCCGCGCCGTCTCCGGCAAGTATGCGGATACGCCGCAAGGCGTATATGAGCTGAGGTTCTTCTTTTCGGAAGCTGTGCAAGGCTCCTCCGGAGCCGATACACCGCTGCTGGTGGTGAAGCGGAGAGTCAAAAAAATGATCGAGGAAGAGGATGCAGCGCATCCACTTACCGACGAGCAGATTACCGGCCGCCTGCACGCGGAAGGTATCCGCGTGACGCGCCGCACCGTTGCAAAATACCGGGAAGATATGAACATTCCCTCGACGCACCAGCGCCGCGCGCGAAGCTAAAAATCTTTCGAGCGGAGTCTCTCTATATGCGGATTCTTTATACAGGAAAGCCCCAAAGTTTTACCGAAGCCGAACAGAAAAAAATCAACGCGAGGCTTGCCAAGATCAGCAAGATGGTGGATGGCAAGGGCGAAAAGGAAGTCCACGCTTTCTTTCAGATTCAGCGCCACATTGTGAAGGCGGAGGTAACACTCCGCTATTACGGTCACTCCGCCGTGGGTGCCGCGACCAATGCCGATGCCTTTCGGGCATTGACGGGCGCGTTCGAGAAACTGGAAAAGCAGGTAGTGAAGCTTCGCGCTAAATGGCGCGATACCAAACGCACGCCTGCCGTGAAGAAGCTTGCTTCGAAAACGGAGGCGCCGCCGGAGGTGGAACGCTCCGCGCCCAGCGTGAAGCGCGTTCGCGTGGATCATAAACCGATGACGGTGGACGAGGCTGTGCTCGTGATTGGAGGGTCGACGCCCTATCTGCCGTTTCATGATGCCGAAACCGGCGGAGTTTCGGTTCTCATCCGCTCCGGCGACGGCAAGTTCGACCTGATCGAAACCTAATTCAGCTCTTATGGCCAAGAACCGCCGGCGCGTTCGGCCCAAGGAAAAAACGCCAGATGCTGAACTGGTCATCATCACCGGCATCAGCGGTGCCGGAAAGGCAACCGTGCTTCGCGCTTTCGAGGACCGTGGATATTATTGCGTCGATCACTTGCCGGTCGACCTGATTCCGGTGTTTGCCGACCTTACCTGCGAAGCACAGGACATTGCTCGTGCTGCCCTCGTTGTGGATGTTCGGGAAGGAACCGCCCTGCGCCGGTTTCCCGACATCTTCAGCAAAATCCAGAAGAAGGTCAGGGCTACTTTACTGTTTCTCGAGGCCGACGATGCGGTATTGTTGCGCCGCTATTCCGAAACCAGGCGTCCTCACCCTTTGGGACGCGTGTCCGTTCTTCGGAGCCTGATCGAGGAAAGAAAAAAACTCAAGCCGATTCGCGCCCTGGCGCAGCAGGTAATCAATACCTCGAATCTCACCGTCCATCAACTGCGGCATCTGATTGACGAAAAGTTCGGAGTCGAGAGCGGAAGCTCGCACCTGTCCGTCTCGGTCATCAGCTTCGGCTTCCGGAACGGTTTGCCCTCGGATGCCGATCTTGTGTTTGACGCGCGATTCCTTCCTAATCCGAACTACGTGGCGGATTTGCGCGGGAAATCCGGCAAACATCCAGCCGTCGCGCGTTATATGCGAAAGTTTCCCCAGACGGAAGAATTCATTGCGCGGGCTACGGAACTGTTGGCGTACTTGATCCCGCACTACGAGAAGGAAGGAAAGCGGTACCTCACTATCGCCTTCGGCTGTACCGGCGGACATCATCGATCGGTGATGATTGCCGGGGAAGTACAGAAACGGCTGACTCGCCGGAGTTTCGAAGTGCATTGTTCGCACCGCGACATCAAGAAGAGTTATTGAGAATCTATTTGCAATAAGGCCAGGCTGCGTGTAGCCTTATTGATAATGATATGTGCCTCTCGTTTAGTTTGGGTACTTATCCTGATCTCCTCCAGCCTTCTGGCCGTGGAAGGAGCTTTTGAAGGACGTGTCAACGATTCGTCCGGAGCAGCGGTTCCGGGCGCGGCCGTTAGTCTGTCCAACCCTCTGACCGGCTACCGGCGGGAAGCGATATCGGATGCTCAAGGGAAGTTCGTCTTCTTGGGAGTTCCGTTGAATCAGTACCATGTCACCATCGGCAAGGATGGGTTCGCGGATTTCGAAACGGATATTGAGGCGCGCGGGCGGGTTCCGGTACATCTCGAAGTGAAGCTGGAGCTGGCCGGGACCGCGACTGCGATCCAAGTGGAGGCTTTTGGGCAGGATATTCTCGAGAACGTCCCGTATGCTCATTCCGACGCCGGCCGCCGGGCGATCGAGAAGCTGCCTCTTGCCGCGCCCGCCTCGAGTCTGAGCGATGCCATCACCATGTTCGCACCCGGTGTCGTCGCCGACTCAAACGGATTTTTTCACCCGCTCGGCGATCATGCGCAGGCCGGCATGGTGATTGACGGACAGCCCGTGACCGATCAGCAATCGAAGCAGTTTTCAACGCAGATTCCGGCCAACGCCCTGGAGGCGATGGAGTTGATCAATGGTGGGGCGAATGCCGAGTTTGGCGATAAAACCAGCCTTGTAATCAACGCGCAAACACGCTCCGGACTCGACATGCGGCCTCACGGCCGCTTCGCCGCCCATTACGGATCGTTTGGAACCCTCGGTGAAGATTTTAGCCTTGGTTTGGGGTCCAAGCGCTTCGGGAATTTTCTCGTGGCGAACATGGTGCGCTCTGGCCGCTTTCTGGATACGCCGGAGTTTCGTCCGCAGCACGCAGTTGGAAATAATGGCGTGATTTTCGACCGGATCGATTTTCGACCGAACGACCGGCACGCCTTTCATTTGAATCTTTTTGGCGCGCGCAACTGGTTCCAGATCCCGACCACGCTTGACCAGCCCAACCAGGATCAGCGGCAGGAAACAACTACGTTTAGCGCCAACGGCGGATATGCCCACACTGCTAGCGCAAGAGCGGTTTGGAACTTGAATACGTGGGTCAGGCAGGATCGGATAGGATACTACCCCAGCCGCAATGTGCTCGATGACACTCCGGCAACCATCTCGCAAAATCGCCATCTCACGAACTACGGAGCCCGCTCAGATGCTTCGTGGGCCAACGGTACCCATAACCTGAAAGCAGGGCTGCTCATTACGCAAACGCGCCTTAAGGAGCATTTCATGTTGGGAATTACGGATCCCGAACTTGCCGGGGACGACGAGACGCTTCAGCAGTACGTCATCGCCGCGGGCGGGCGTCCGTTTTCATTTCACGGTCTGGGCAACGTGAACCAGATTGCCTGGTATGGGCAGGACACAATTCGCCTGGGCAATTTTACGGTGAATGCGGGTCTACGATTTGACCACTACGATGGGCCTTCGCACGCGAATACATTTCAGCCGCGGCTGGGAGTTTCCTATCATGTCCGCCCGACCGGAACCGTGCTGCGCGGATCGTATTCTTACTCGCTCGAAACACCCTACAACGAGAATCTCCTGCTGTCGTCGGCGACCGGACAAGGGGGGTTATCCGGTGCCGGGCTGGGCGGTATTCCGACTCCGATCCAACCGGGAAAGCGGCATCAGACGAATGCCGGAATTCAGCAGGCGCTTGGCAGGTATGCGCAAATAGATGCGGACTATTTCTGGAAAGATACGACGAATGCGTTTGATTTCGGCGCGCTTTTCGATACGTCTATTTTCTTTCCACTCTCGATGCCCAAATCGAAAATCGACGGTGTGGCGGTCCGAGTGTCCACATCCAACTGGCGTGGATTCCAGGCATACACGCTGATGGGTCATTCGCGGGCGCGCTTCACGGGACCTGCTAATGGCGGACTGCTTTTCAACGATGACGTGGAAGAGGGGACGTTTCGCATCGATCACGACCAGAAATTCCAGCAAACGACCTTCGCGCGATACCAGTATAAGAATGGACCATGGCTCGGCTTCACCTGGCGCTATGACAGCGGAATGGTAGCGGGGGCAGCGGAGGATGAAGACGAAATTCTTGCTCTTTCCGGAGCCCGCCAGGCAGCAATGGGCCTTTACTGCGGCAACGTCTTTGCTACGCCATCGGCGCCGATCACAAGCTGTGGCGGAGCGTTGCAAGCTACGCGGATTCGAATCCCGGCACCGGGAACCGCCGATCCTGACCACAACCCCCCGCGTA
>CAYTVP010000024.1:18380-20880 GCA_964441675.1 uncultured Solibacteraceae bacterium
TCAATTTGAGTGTAGGTACGGATTCGTTATGGAAAAGCGAGCGCTTCAATACAACACTGCGCTTCACGGTAGTAAACGTAACGAATCGCGTCGCTCTCTATAACTTTCTTTCGACTTTCGCCGGGACGCATTTTGTGGCGCCTCGATCATACATCGCTGAAATCGGTTTCCGGTTCTGAAGACGCCGGCGATAAACAGCGGCTACGGTTTGGTGCGGACCATCTCCTGCCATCGTTGATCCTGAAATACCGAACTCGGATCGAATGTGGGTGAGCTGCTGAGAATGTACGTTCCGTCTCCGCGGCTCCACGCCTGGTCGTAGCCGCTGCTCAGCTCGACCGTGCCGGAGGAATCCTTCCACGTCTCCACTTCTCGCATGGTCTGGACGAACATCTTATGCTGCTGATCCTGCGATGCCTGCCGTGCCTCCCAATCGCGCATCTGCCGGTCGTTGGCTTCCTCGCGGGATTTTGCATAAGCACGCGCCTGCTCTCCCATCAGCCGGATCCTTTCCATACGGCCGGCATGCTCTATATTGCCAAGTTTGGTCAGGAACGATTCCTTCGCTTGTTTCCAAACCGGATTTTGACGGAAGCTGGTCTGCATCAGTCGATATAGCTTCATCGCCTGGTCACGCCCGCCCTCGGGGAAGCTCACCAGCACGTTGTAGTAGACGCTGGTATTGGAGAACACAGTGGGTGGGCCGCCCAGCATATCGGGTCGCCGATTTACCATCGTGGTCACCGCGATGTGAAGAAGCCCCCGCCGGCCGTCCGGCCATGCGATATCTCCGAAGGAAGTAGTCGTCTTTTGCTGGCTGTCCTGTCCGAATTGACGCGCAATCCCGTTGGCTTGCTCATCCATTTGCCGCAGCAGCGATGCCTGGCTGTCATCCGGCCGAATATTCGAAGCCGTGGCATTCAGTTCGTTCGCTGCAGAGAGTTCAATGTACTGTGACGCATCGAAGGTTTGCGCAATCTGGCATCCGCCTTGCCGCGCTGCTGCCTGGAGCGCACCCAACATCATTTGCTGGTTGCTCCACACGAACGTGCGAGACGGTTTTGATTCCAGCCGGTATGCTCCGTCCGGCGAGCTGACCGTCAGGTGGTTGGCGATGATGTCGCCCCGGCACCCCTGAATC
Source organism: uncultured Solibacteraceae bacterium (assembly GCA_964441675.1). Lineage (GTDB taxonomy): Bacteria > Acidobacteriota > Terriglobia > Bryobacterales > Bryobacteraceae > JAPKYZ01. The sequence continues at coordinate 19,522 of CAYTVP010000024.1, forward strand.
CCCCGCCACTCGACTCCGCCTTCCGCGTTCCAGCCTTTCGGAATCAGCGCGCTAAACGCCTCCACCGGTCGATCGAACCCTTGCGCATCGAGAAAGCGCTTTCGCTCGAAGATGACATAATCGCGACCCTCGACGAACTTACCCTGCGCCGCGCGAGCGGAAGAAGACGCGGAAGAGCCCGAATGGGACGATTGCGAGCCTTCCTTGGTGTCACTCCGGCAGCCAACCGCCAGGAAGAGAGAGGCTACCCACAGAAGGGAAAAAGCGCGCATAGTTGTAGTCACCGTCCGGAACTCGCGAAAAGTAAAACAGCGTTGAACAGTGTGCCACAGGCACTTGTGGACCAACAATCATTCCCGGTACTACGACTGATATAGTTCGTTCGTTCATACTTCCTTCCGGCGACTACCTGAGGTGCAGGTCAGATGCAACGATGCTGATCGCCGCTAGACTGTACCGTTATAGTTACTTGACACCTAGTTGCAACTAGATCTAAACTGCTCAATCAGATGGAGTCGGGCGCATCACTTTCGGGCGAGCGACGGCCAAGCTTGGCGAATCGACGACGCGCAGGCGGCGCCCGCGCGGTGGTTGTTTGCGCGTTTCTACTGGCGGTCTTCGCTGGTCAGGCGGACGCGGCAGACTTGAACGGCACCGTCAGAGATGAGCAAGGCTTTGTCGTCTCAGGTGCTCAGGTGCGAGTGATCGCTCCCGGCGGCGGCAAGGCGACAGCAGGCCGTGCTGCTCTTGCAGACAGTGAGGGTAGATTCCAGATTCGCGATCTCGCGCCAGGCCGATATGACATACAAGTTTTCGCATCCGGATTCGAGCGGAAGGTTACTCCGATTGAACTTGGTCAATCGCCTGCGGAACTGGAGGTTCAGTTGGCGGTCGCGGGTGTTCATGAGGGAATCGTCGTCACCGCCACGAGGCAAGAGGAAGACTCGGTGGTCTTGCCCCTTCCAACGTCGCTCATTTCCGACCGGCGGCTCAACGAGCAGCTTCCCACGAATCTGGCCCAGGCTATAGACGAAGTGCCAGGCGTCACGTGGGTTAACGCTGGAGCTTTTCGCAGCCGGCCGGTGATTCGCGGACTCGACAGCAATCGGATTCTGGTCCTTGTGGATGGCGAGCGACTGAATAATAGCCGGACTTCGACCGTGAACGCCGGCATTGAAACCGCGCTCGTCGACGTTACTGATATTCAGCAGGTCGAACTCGTTCGCGGACCGGGCTCCGTTCTCTATGGCAGCGACGCTTTCGGAGGCGTCGTGAATATCCGGACTCGAAATGCGATGCCGAGTGAGTCGTTTCGTCTTGGGCTGCGGACCGGCGTATCTTTCTATCCCAACAGCGATG
>CAYTVP010000025.1:0-20837 GCA_964441675.1 uncultured Solibacteraceae bacterium
TTCATGCCGTCAGTGCTGGAAAGGACGCTGACGGCATGAAGAATCGCGCGCGAATCCACCTGCTTGGGCAGCGGCATCTGTACCAGAATTCCATCGATGTCGGCGCGCTCGTTCAATTGCTGGATCAAGCTCAGCAGCTCGCCCGTCGATATCGTTGCCGGCGGAGTGATCTTCTCGCTGAGAATTCCCAGCGATTCGCACGCTCGCACTTTGTTGCGGACGTAAATCTCTGACGCAGGATCGTTGCCGACCAGCACCACCGCCAATCCTGGTGGACGCCCCCGCGCAGCCAGCATGGCGACACGCGGTTTTAGCTCGCTCAGGATCTGGTCCCGGATCCTGAGCCCGTCAAGAATTTCAGCCATCAATCTCCGTAAGCGTGCTGAGCTCCGCGCGATCGCAGCCGCAGGCGATACACAAGCGCCCCGGCAGCGATCAGAACGGCAGCTGTAAACGAAATTTTCGGGATAAAGATAAACCCGTAAACCATGATCCAGCCACCCACCAGGATAAACAGCACCGGAATCAGCGGCCAGGCGAAATCCACCACCGGCAGCTTCTGCCAGCCCGGGCGGCGGCGGAACACAAAAAGCGATGCAACGCTCAATACTGCGAAAAAGTTCAGCGTGAATCCGATGAACTGAATCAGCGCCGGGAATGGCGTCAACGTCATGATCATCGAAAGAACTCCCTGCAGTACGATCGCCGGCACTGGAGTATGCCAGCGCTCATCCACGTGAGCCGCTATCGAGAGGAATGCGCCGTTTTTCGCCATCGCATAATATACGCGGGGACCTACCGTCACCATCGCGTTAACGGTAGGGATCAGCGACAGCGCCATGAGTGCACTGAACACTCCAGCCACGCCGGCGCCGAACAGCTTCGATGCGGCCAGCGCGCCAATCGCCAGCACACCCTTCATTTCGCCCAGCGGTACCGCATACAGGAACACAATATTCAGCAGCAGGTACAAGGCCCCAACTATGGATGTCCCAATCATCAACGCCATGGGCAGCGTTCTTGAGGGGTCCTTCAATTCCTCGGCGACGTATGTGGCTGCGTTCCACCCGCTGTAGGAAATGTAGATGAAACAGAGACTCACGGCGAACTGAGCGGCCAGAGGCATCGTCGAGGTACGCTCCGTTGGCTGTGAAAAGTTGCCCCAGTCTCCCGTTCCTGCCGCCAGCGCCAAAAGAATGAACGCCACCAGCACGGTAATCTTCACCGCCGTCATTACGTTCTGAAATTGCGCCGCGCGAAGGACACCCACGATATTGATCACGGTCAACAAGGCGATCAGTGCGCAAGCGACAAGTTGGCCGGCGCCAAGCCTGATTTCAAACCATTCCGGACCAACCGCCATCTGAGCTGATTCCGGCTGCAGGGTGGGAAAGAAGTATCCAAGATATCCGGCGAATGTGAGAGATGCAGCTGCAATGGGCGCGGAAAATCCGGCAAACAGCGAAGCCCAGCCAGTCATGAATCCCCAGACCGGCCCGTATGCCTGCGTCAGGTACACATACTCGCCGCCGGAGCTGGGGAGATTCACTCCGAGCTCGGAATAACAAAACGCACCCGTGAGCGCGACAAGCGCACCCGCAATCCAGATGGCAAAAAACCATTTCGGATCGCCAAGCTGCCCCGCTAGAAATCCGCTGGCGGAAAAGATGCCCGTGCCGACCATGTTCGACACCACCAGCGCGGTTGCACTCACCAGGCCGAGCTGGCGAAGTAGCTTGGGCTCCATCCGTGTATTGTAAGGGATACCCTTTAAGTAGAAGCGCTACGAAGCAACAAACATGCAGCATTCACGAATGTTTGTCGTGTCAGGCCGCGTCCAGGGCGTGGGCTTTCGCGCCTTTGTAAGGCGGCACGCAGCGGACCTGGGCATCCGCGGCTACGCGCGAAATCTGGCCGACGGACGCGTGGAAGTGCTCGCCATGGGCTCGGAAGGCGCTGTCGAAGCTCTGCGCGGCTTATTGCACAACGGTCCGCCTTGGAGCGAGGTGCGTACGGTCGAAGAGCAGGAGACCTCCCCGGTCGGCTACGATGAGTTCTTCATCCGATGAACGAACTCAAAGAGCTCATCCGCGAGGTGCCCGACTTCCCGAAACCCGGCATCAATTTTTACGACATCACTACCCTCCTGCGGGAACCGCGCGGATTGGCGGCGGTCCTGGATTCGTTGATCGGGCAGTATCAGGGACAGGGAATCGATAAAGTGATCGGCATCGAAGCTCGTGGCTTTATCTTTGCGCCGGCTGTAGCGCATGGCATCCAGGCAGGATTCATTCCCGTACGGAAGCCCAAGAAGCTGCCGGCGGAGGTCTGCGCCGTTGAGTACCAGCTCGAATATGGCACCGATTCTCTCGAGATTCACCGTGACGCGGTGACGCCGGGAGATAAAGTGCTCATCGTCGATGACGTGCTCGCCACCGGCGGCACTGCCCGCGCGGTGAGTGATCTGGTAGAGACGCTGGGCGGCAAACTGGCGGGTTTGGGATTCGTCATCGAACTGGACTTTCTCAAGGGCCGCGATAAGCTCATCGGGCACGACATTTTTTCGCTCGTCCACTACTGACCGGTTTCACTGAAAATGCCGATGCTGCCCATCGAGGCGCACGCCAAAATCAATCTGGCACTTCGAGTTTTGAATCGCCGGCCGGACGGATTCCACGAGCTGCGGACGATCTTCCAAACCATTTCCCTCGCCGACAGGCTTTCAATCGAGTATCGGCCTGCGCGGCGTACTTCGGTGACGGTCGCATCGAGCGTGCCGATTCCCGGAACGAACCTGGCCGAGACCGCAGCCCGCCACGTACTCCATCACGCGAAAAAGACCGGCGAGGTCCGAATCCACATAGAAAAACGGATCCCCATGGGTGGAGGTTTGGGCGGCGGCTCGACCGACGCAGCCGCGGTTGTGCGCGGGCTGGCGGCCATGGTGGGGTACCGGAAACCTCTCGATGCCATTTGTGCGGCGCTAGGGTCGGATGTGCCGTTTTTCCTCTATGGAGGTTGTGCGCTGGGCATCGGCCGCGGGGAGGAGATCTACCCTCTGCCCGATCTCCCGCCGGTTGAGGGACTTCTGGTTTGTCCGCAAGTACATGTATCGACAGGGGATGCTTACGCTGCCCTGAACCGGGCGTCCGGCGAATTGACTTCACCGGACGGGTTCCCTAGGATAAATAAGTTGCGGTCTTTCGCCTGGGCGATCGCGAATCGTTTGTCTCGCGAGGTTTGGGCGGAGGATAGCTTCAACGACTTCGAAGAAGTTGTTTTCCGCCAATATCCCGTCCTTTCCAAGCTACGGCGAAAGCTGAGCCGGGCGGGAGCAGCACCGGCAAGAATGACCGGTAGCGGAGCGGCGTTGTTCGGATTATTTCCGGATGCGGCCGCGGTCCAGGCGGCAGTCGAGCGGTTCGGCACAGATAGAGTTGTGCCTTTTTCCCTCCTCAGCCGGTCCCGGTATCAATCCCGCTGGAGACGATGGCTCTCGGGTCTAACGGATCAAGATGCGATTCGACCGGCTAAAGATACTTTGCGGTAATGCTAATCCTGCCCTGACGCGGGAAATCTGCGAGCGCCTTTTTGTCGAGCTCTCCGAAACACGCGTAGACCGTTTCGCGGACGGCGAAAGCTACATTCAAATCAAAGAGAACGTTCGGGGTGCCGATGTTTTCGTTGTCCAGCCGACGTGCTCTCCGGTAAACCACCACGTTATGGAGCTGCTGCTGATTATCGACGCCCTGCGTCGCAGCTCCGCCGACCGGATTACCGCGGTTCTGCCTTATTTCGGATATGCGCGCCAGGACCGGAAAGATCAGCCCCGCGTGCCGATTTCCGCGCGTGTCGTGGCCAGTCTTCTGGAGCGCGCGGGCGCGGACCGGATTCTCGCGCTCGATTTGCACGCCGCGCAGATTCAGGGTTTCTTCGACATTCCGGTGGATCATCTTTTCGTGACGCCGGTAATGCTGGATTACTTCAAGCCGAAGAATATCGAGGAATTGACCGTTGTATCGCCGGATGCGGGTGGTGTCGAACGCGCACGCGCATTCGCCAAGCGGCTGGTCGCTCCGTTGGCGATTATCGATAAACGGCGCGATCAGCCGAATGTGGCTGAGGTGATGAATATTATCGGCGACGTCAAAGGCCGGAACTGCCTGGTGGTGGACGACCTGATCGACACCGCCGGCACGTTAGTGAAGGCAGCGGATGCGCTGCTGGATGCCGGCGCGCTGAGCGTTTCTGCCGGCGCCAGGCATGGCGTGGTGTCTGGCTCCGCTGTCGAACGGATTACAGCGTCGCAGTTGAAGGAAGTCGTTTTGACCAATTCCATCCCCGCCCGGCCGGAGGTGGCAGCGTGTCCAAAGATCACCACACTCTCCGTGGCTCCATTGCTGGCGCGGGCCATACAGTCGATTCACGGAGAAACCTCGATCAGCGTACTGTTCGAGTAGATTTTGAAGAAGTAGAGGAAGCTAAGTATGCGGAAAGATATCACAATCGTCGCGGAAGAGCGCTCGGCGCTCGGTAAGGCTCCAGTGCGGCGTCTGCGTGCCGCCGGCCAGAGCCCGGCGACAATTTATGGAGTGGGCGGCGATCCCATCTCACTGACTGTCGACCCGAAAGAAATCAACAAGGTTCTTCACAGTTCCACCGGTCACAATACGATCTTCAACATCTCGATCAACGGGCAGAGCACTCCGGTCATGATCGTAGACTGGCAACACCATCCGGTGAAGGGCCGTCTGCTCCACGTTGATCTCAAACGGATCGATATGACCAAACGGATTCGCGTCAAGGTTCCGATTCAGACCGAGGGCGATCCGAAGGGTGTCAAGATTCAGGGCGGTATCCACGATTTCGTCACCCGCGAGATTGAAATTGAGTGCCTGCCGGACGAGATTCCGGAGCATTTTACGGTGGATGTGTCGGAATTGATGATTGGCCAGGCAATCCGTGCCGCCGATATCCCGATGACCGGTTCGATGAAATTGTTGGCGCCTCCCGATGCCGTCATCTCGCACGTAACTGTCATAAAGGCATTGGAGACGCCGGTTGAAGAAGTTGCGGTGGCAACCGAAGGCGAGCCCGAAGTTATCAAGAAGGGCAAGAAGGAAGAGGAAGCCGCTGGCGACAAGAAGGCGAAGAAATAGTTATTGGCGCGATGGCTTGTTATTGGTCTGGGCAATCCGGGACCGGAATACGAATGGACACCGCACAACGCGGGATTTCTGGCCGTCGACCGCTTCGGCGAACGGAACGGAATTCGTATCCATCGAAAGGAAGCCTTGGCGCTGGTGGGATTGGGGCGAAACGGGAGCGATGAATTGGTTGTAGCCAAGCCTCAGACATACATGAATGAGAGCGGAGGCTCCGTCCGGCAGCTGTTGCCGAAATATGGATTTGCTCCGGATCAGATGCTGGTTGTCTACGACGAGCTTGCCTTGCCGTGGGGCAATTTGCGAATTCGGCCGAGAGGTTCGGATGCCGGGCACAACGGCATGAAGTCGATCATCCGCGCTCTCCAGACCGAGGAATTTCCCCGCCTGCGGATCGGCGTCCATCCGGGCGCCGGACAGACGGGTGGAAAAGATTATCTGCTCTCGCCAGTGCGGCGGGGGCAACGCGAGGAGTTGGACAAGATTCTCGACCTGGCGGCCGAAGCGATCGAGTCCATAGTTGCCGAAGGCGTCGAAAAGTCCATGGCGAAGTTTAATCGCCGCGCCCGAGGTCCAGAGGAAGAGGAAGAATGAGGCTTTACGAAGAAGTATTTATTGTTAAACCCGATGCCGGTGACGAAGAAACGGAATCGGTGCTGGAACAATTGTCGAAAACCGTCACCGATCAGGGTGGGCGCATAGAAAATGTCGATCGCTGGGGCCGCAAAAAACTGGCCTATCGCGTCGCCAAGTACGAAGAAGGAACCTACATTGTGCTGAAGTTCAGCGCGAACCCGGAGACGGTGCGCGAGCTCGAACGACGGCTGCGCGTAAACGACCTGGTGCTGAAGTTTCTGACGGTCCGCCTGGACGAAAAATTGAAGTGGGTGGAGAAGCGACGAAAGCGCCGTGAGGCGCGCGAGCGGCGGAAGCCGCCCGTTACGGCGACGCCCATGCCGTCTGCACCATTGTCGTCGTCACCCGTGCCCGGCGCGCCTTCGGCAGCCCCTGCCATGCCGGGACCGGCAGCGCCCGAAGCCGCTGCACCGGAAGCGGTCGCAACAGAAGCGCCCAAGCCAGAAGCGGTCGCACCAGAAACGGTCGCACCAGAAACGGTCGCGCCCGAAGTTGAGAATCCAAAAGGCTAGTTAGGAGATTTCGAAAATGGCCGAACAAAAAGGCGGACGCCCGATTGCAGCGTCCATGAGACCCACTGGCGGCGACAAGGCGCTGGTCTCCCGCAAACAATATTTCCGGCGTAAGAAGGTCTGCAAATTCTCGGTGGAGAAGATCGACGATGTCACCTATCGCGACGTCTCACTTCTCCGGCAGTTCATTAGCGAGAATGGGCGCATCCTTCCTCGCCGCATCACTGGAACCAGCCCCGCATTCCAGCGGCGGTTGACACGCGCGATCAAGCAGGCGCGCAATATCGCGCTTCTGCCGTTCACCTCGCGCGGTTGAGGAGTTTCTGTCATGGACATTATTCTGCGAGAAGAAATTGAGAATCTCGGTTCCCGCGGCGATACCGTAAAGGTTCGCGACGGCTACGCGCGGAACTTTCTGCTGCCGCGCAGGCTGGCGGTTCCGGCTACTGAAGCCAACAGGAAGATCGTCGAGCAGGAACGCCAGGCGTGGCTGAAGAAAGAGGCCAAATTCGCTGCCGAAGCCAGCGAACAGGCCAAACTACTCGAAGCCCTGGTGATCACCATCCGTCAGAAAGCCGGCGAGAATGATCAGCTTTTTGGCTCCGTTACCGCGAAGGATATTTCAGACGCGCTGGCTGCGCAAAAGTTTGAGATCGACCGCAAAAAGATCCTGCTCGATGAACCCATTCGTCAGTTGGGCGACCACACCGTTAATGTCAAGCTTCACAAAGACGTAACCGCCCCGTTGACAGTCAAGGTCGAGAAGGAAGAAGAGGCATAGATAGAGAGTGGGATATTTCGATCTCAGCGGGCAGACCGCGGTAGTCACCGGCGCCGGTCAAGGAATTGGAGAAGCAATTGCGCAGCGGCTGGCAAAAGCCGGCGCGCGCGTATTTGTAGCGGATATTGATCCGAAGCTGGCTCAAGAGGCGGCCAAGTCCATCGATGGGGCGGAACCGCTTGTTCTCGATGTTACGAACGCCGAATCGGTTGTGAAGGCATTCTCGGGTATTGGCAAGATCGACATCCTGGTCAACAATGCCGGTATCGGCGGGAAAGCCGCGCCGCTTTGGGAACAGACTGACGAGGACTGGCGCCGGATCATCGACATCAACATTATGGGTGTCGTAAACACTACGCGCGCAGTCATTCCCGGGATGCGCGAGCGGAAGTATGGCCGGATCGTCAATATCGCCTCCATCGCCGGCAAGGAAGGCAACCCGAACATGACCGCATACTCGGCCACCAAGGCAGCTGTCATCGGGTTTACGAAGTCTGCCGGAAAGGAAGTCGCCACCGATGGGATCTGCATTAATTGCGTGACCCCAGCGGTCATACGCACAAAGATTCTCGATCAATTGACGCCGGAGCAGGTCGACTATATGACGGCCAAGATTCCGATGCGCCGCACCGGGACCACCGACGAAATCGCAGCAGTAGTGCATTTCCTTGCAAGTCCCGATTGTTCTTTTGTCACCGCCCAGACCTACGACGCCTCGGGCGGCCGGGCCACGTACTGAAGTGTTTCTGACGGCCGAAGAATATTCGGCAACCCCCGTGGCGGCTTTGCTGCTCGAAGTCGCCAAGGGGCGCGTCCCGCTCGATCATCGTCTGCTGAAGGTGTTGATTGACCGGAAGGACGAGACTCTCCAAGCGATCGTCGATGTGGGAAACGGCCCACAAAGCGATTGGCGTTTCGACATCAGCGAGGACCTTCTAAACCTCGCCAAGCATTTCAACGACCCCCGCACGATTCCCTTCCTTATCGATCTTCTGAACGTCGACGAACCCATCGACGAAGTCTATGAGGCCTATGCCTCCCTCGGCGCCTCTGCCATTGAACCGTTGCTGGCTGCCTATGCGGCGGAGGAGGATGATCCTGAGTTTCGGGAAAATGTTTCCTTTGCCATGGCGGCTCTCGGAGTGGACGACAGCCGGATCGAGAAAATCCTGACCGAAAACCATGGCAGCGACACTTCGCTCGATCTTTACCGCGACCGCGGTGAAAGGCATGTCCCGGACTTCGATCTCTTCGCCGAGTACCCCGAGGCGGGCGTTCCCATGCTCGAAGCACTTTCGCTCGAAGAGCGGCTGGAGTTGCTGAAGTCCGCCGACGAGGATTACCGGATCGGCGCCGCCGCCAGCCTGTTTCACGAAGATTTATCGCCTGCGCAGGTGACAACAATTTTTGCAGCCGCAAAGGCAGATCCGAGCGAGCATGTCCGGGCGCATCTCTGGCAGGCGCTCGATAATTCGCTCGACCAGGCGCACATTTCTTCCGAGATGCTCTCGCGCGTTCAGAACCCGGCCACACCCGAGTTCGAGCGCTGCGGACTCGTTGTCGGCTTGGCGGCGCGCGCCGAGCTGCCGGAGATCCGGCAGGCGATCCTCGACCTTTACGAGAACCCGGAAACGCGGCTCAAGGCTCTCGAAGCGATGTGGCGGTCGCACGAGCCGGATTTCGCCGAGTATTTCCCGAAGCACCTCGAGGACGAGAAGCTGGACATCCGCCGGATCGCCCTGCGCGGGATCGGCGTTAATGGCCTGACCGCCGAGATGGGCCGCATCCGCAAGCTGCTCGAAGATCCGGATCTGCGCGAAGATGCTCTGTTTGCATACGCACTGACAGCGCCCGCGAAAGTTTCACCGGCTTTTCTGCGCACGCTCTATAAGAAACTCGAAAAGGAAGCTGGAGGCTTTACCAGCGAGGAAGACGAAGTCGTCCGGCTTGCGCTGGATGAACGCCTTCGTGCCCACGGCAAAGCACCGTTGTTCGTCGAAGAGTTCCTTAGTCTTTCGCTTGAGGATTAGCGAATCCGCGTTCGACGTTCCGTCGCGAGTACAAGAAGTAGATCATTAGCCCGGCGGCCAGCCACACGAAGAACAACAGCCACGTTTCAAGCGGCAGACTGAGCATCAATCCCAGGCAGGAGCCCACCGAGAGCAGCGGCAGCCAGGGCACCAGAGGCACGCGGAAGGCGCGATGCCGCTCGGGTTGCTTAACGCGGAGCACAATCACCGCGACACTGGCCACCACGAACGCAAACAGCGTGCCGATGTTCGACAAGTCGGCAAAAGTGCCGATGTCCCACACCATGGCAGGAATGCCAACAAAGAATCCGGCGACCCAGGTGGAGACGACCGGGCTGCGATAGCGGGGATGGAGCCGGGAAAAAACTCCCGGCAGCAGCCGGTCGCGGGACATTGCATACCAGATCCTCACCTGCCCGTATTGAAACACCAGCAGCGACGAAACCATCCCGGTCAGCGCTCCTACCGCCACCAGCCACCGGATGTTGTTGTAGCCCAGATCACGCAAGGCACGCACCACGGGGGCGGCGTTATCCAGCGTTCGCCAATCTGCCACACCGGTCAAGACCAGCGCCACAGCGGCATACAGCACCGCGCAAATGGCAAGAGTGGCGATGATACCGATCGGCAGGTCCCGCTGCGGCCGGCGGCACTCTTCCGCCGCGGTGGCGACTGAATCGAAGCCGATATAGCTGAAGAAAACGATTGCCGCGCCCGTCATCACGCCGGGCATGCCGTTCGGGAAGAATGGATTCCAGTTCGCGGGATCGATGTGCCGCGCGCCGACGAGGATAAACACCACAATCACGGCCAGCTTGATCACCACCATGACGTTGTTCGCGGTTGCGGTTTCCCGTATACCCCTGGCCAGCATCCACGTCAGGATCATCAGAATCACAAACGACGCCACGTTGATGTTGCCCGTGTAGGCTCCATTCTGAAACGTGGGAGCCGAAAGCCACTCCGGCAGCGCCATTCCAAACCTCGCCAGGACATCGTTCATGTGCGCCGAAAAGCCGACGGCCACTGCCATGTTGGACACGGCGTATTCGAGGATTAGATCCCATCCGATGATCCAGGCGACGATTTCGCCAAGTGCCGCGTAGGCGTAAGTGTAAGTACCGCCCGCGGCCGGGATCATCGATGCCAACTCGGCATAGCACAGCGCTGCAAAACCGCAGGCAACGGCTACGAGGATGAAGGAAAGCGAAATAGCCGGCCCCGCGCCCAACCGGCCCTTGATGGATACAGCGCCCGTACCTTCGCGGATCAGATCCATTACCGGCGCGTTGAGGATAGACGTATAGCTCATCGTCTGTCCGGCAGCGGCTGTGCCCGTGAGAATAAAGATTCCGGAGCCGATCACGGCGCCGATGCCCAAAGCGATCAGCGTCCAGAGACCGATTACGCGCTCCAGGCGATGTCCCGGCTCGCTGGCGTGCCCTACAAGATCTTCAATCGCCTTGGTGCGAAAGAGTCGGGACATTCGCGGTGCGGATTAACGCTTGCGTTGACCCTTCGTGAGTACTCTGATCTTCTTCTTGTTCGAACCGCGAGCCACTCCCTGGGCTCGCTTGGCCTTGGGTTTCGCTACTTCGGCTTCCTTGCGCGCAACGCGCTTCGCCTTCTTGCGTTCAACCTTGTCGGTAATTGTTTTGGTATTCATTCCTTGACTGTGATTCCTGCGAATTTCTGCATTAACTTCTTCAAGCCGTGGCCGGCGAACTGTACGGTCAGTCGCGCTTCATCGCCGTCGCCTTCTTTGCGCAGCACCGTGCCGCGTCCGTACTTCGGATGGACAACCTGAGACCCGGCCCGAATGCCCGCAACTTGCTTCGGGACCGGAACGGGTGCTCGCCGCGGCGCAGGCGGCGGTATTAACGATTGTTGAACGGGACGAGGGGAACCCGCATCCGCGCGAGGCGGCAGCTTCAACGCACGATCGGAGAAAAACTGAGCGACGTTCTCCACCGAGTTGTATGTCTTGCCGGTATAAAGATTCCTCTTCACCGATTCCCGCACATAGCTCTGCTCGCCGTAAAGGTCGACGCCTGACGCCGTCACTCCAACGCTCTTCAATTCCACCAGGTGTACCGGAACTTCGTTGAGGAACCGCGACGGGATGGATGCCTCCGGACTCCCGGAGCCAAATCGCCGGCGGAAGCGCGCATAGCTCAGATAAAGCTGCTTCTCAGCCCGCGTCATCGCCACATAACAAAGCCGCCGCTCTTCTTCGAGGGCTTCGACACTATCGCGAGAGCGGCTGTGGGGAAACAATCCCTCCTCCATCCCTGCGACAAAAACCACTGGGAACTCAAGACCCTTGGCGTTGTGCATCGTCAGCAGCGAAATCTGGGCCTGCTCGTCCAGTGAGTCGGAGTCGGCCACAAGAGCGGCATGATCGAGGAAGTCCGTCAGGGATTCGCCGCGCTCGGATGCCTCCGCCGCCGCGTTTACCAACTCGGACAGGTTCTGCAGCCGGGATTCGGCCTCCGGCGACGGGTCATCTTCGACCATCTTCCAGTACCCCGTCACCTCCAACACGCGCCGCAGCATCTTCTCCGGACTCAACGAATCGGCTTCCTTGCGCAAGTCCTCAATGGCAGACACAAAAGCCGACAGCGCAACAGACGCCCTCGAAGAAAACCGCTGCTCCGCGAGCATTCGTCCAATCGCCGCCCATAGCGAAAGATTCTGGTCCAGAGCGAATCGCTCGATCTCGTCCAGCGTCGTTCGCCCGATTCCCCGTGCCGGCACATTAATGATGCGCAGCAGGCTGATCGAATCCTGCGGACTGAGAAGAATCTTGAGATAGGCCAGCGTATCCTTCACCTCGGCCCGCTGGTAGAAGCTGAAACCGCCGACAACAATGTACTTGCGGTTATATCTGCGCAAGGCTTCTTCAATCTGGCGGGACTGGGAGTTTGTGCGATACAGGATCGCGATGCGAGTCCGCGAGTCCTGGCCTATGTGCTTCTCGATCGTGTCAGCGATCCACAGGGCCTCGTTTTCCGCATCGGGAGCCTCATACAAGCCGATCTTGGCTCCGTCACCCGCCTCCGTCCACAGATTCTTGCCCTTGCGCTGCTTGTTATTGGCGACCAGTGCACTGGCGGATTTGAGGATAGTCCCCGTCGAGCGGTAGTTTTGTTCCAGGCGGATCACGTGCGCACCCGGATAGTCTGCCTCAAAGTCCAGAATGTTGCGGATATCGGCGCCTCGCCAGCCGTAAATCGACTGGTCCTCATCGCCGACCACGCAGACATTCGAGTTGGCACCCGAAAGCAGCCGCATAAGCTCATACTGCGACCGGTTGGTGTCCTGATATTCATCGATCATCAGGTACTCGATCCGCCGGTTCCATGCCTGTCGAACCTCGGTGTCGTGATTCAAAAGCCGCACCGATTCAAGCAGTAAATCGTCAAAATCGAGTGAATTAGCCTGTCTGAGCCGCGCCTCGTACTGCTCAAAGACGACGGCCAACCGGGACATCTTCGGATCGGCCATCTTGTAGAAATCAGCCGGACCCTGCCTGGTATTCTTCGCCTGCGAGATCCGGGAAAGCGCAGCTCGATACTTCATGAACGATTCGTCGAGACCGGTTTGACGAAACACCTGCTTGATCACGGTCAATTGTTCGTCGTCGTCGTAAATCGTGAAATTACGCGTAAAACCGGGCCGTAAATCCGCGAGGGCAGTCCCATCCCGGCGGAGAAGCCGGACACAGAAGGAGTGGAAAGTGGAAACCACCGGCCCACGCCCCTCGCCGCCCGCCTCCCGGACGAGCGCCATTACTCGATCCCTCATCTCGCCCGCAGCTTTATTTGTGAAGGTAACAGCCAGAATGGACGGCCCGCTAACTGCTTTGTTTTGCATCAGATAAGCCATCCGATGCGTAACGACACGAGTTTTTCCGCTACCGGCGCCTGCGAGAATTAACAGGGCGCCCCGGTCGTACGTCACAGCCTCATGTTGTTGCGGATTCAGACCCTTTAGAAGATCCATTCGTGGAGCAGTTTTGAGTGTAACAAGAGTCTTTCAGAATCCCGAATGAACCGTATGAGATAGCGCCGGAACACCAGATCAGGGTTCTTTAGTACCAATCCGTAGTACCATCTCTTGCTATGGATATTCTAGTACTACTAAACTAGGCGCATGCCAGTGAAGAAACCCTCCCCCATGGCACTGCGCACGAACGGCGTCCGGCAGCAGTTGGAACATCTGTATCGGCGCAAGTTCGTGGTGAGCGAATTGATCCGTTTACTCGAAGAATACGCGGCGTCAACGTCGAAGAAACGCAGGCGTATCAGTGTCAACCGTATGTCGGCCGGTGAACGCTCCTCCCGCCTGGTAGCGTAAGCCCGCTCTGCCCAGCGCGCTGCCGCAGGCCGAGATCCGCCGCCGTAGATCTAGCCGGCGGACAAAAGACTCTCCTCCGTGCTTTGTCAAACTCCGCCCCCGCTGTAACCTAACTATTTGCACGTTCGCCCTCTTCTCCAGAAGGTATCTTCGGGGACGGCCGTCGAATTGGATAGCCGGCCATGCTAGTGGACCCGGAGGTGGTAGAGCGTGCCCGTAGCGGCGATGATTCTGCGTTTAATGAGATCATCAAAGCGTATCGGAAGCGGATTCTGGGGACGATCGGCCGCTTGATCGGACGCCCGGAAGACGTTGAGGATGTCGGGCAGGAAGTTTTTCTGCGTTTGTATTATTCCGTGCAGCAGCTCCGCACACCCGAGATGTTTGAGCCGTGGCTTTACCGCCTGACGGTGAACTCGGCTTACGACTATCTCCGCAAGCAAAAGCGCAGCAAGGAATCCCGGTTGGCCGACCTAAGCGAAGCCCAGGTGGCTGTTGCAGATGCGGACGCCGGCAGCGCGGCCACGCGCGAATCCCAGCGAAAGGGATTCATTCGCGACTTTGTCCAGCGCCTGCTTGGCGAGATTTCTGATGAGGACCGCCTCCTGCTCCTCCTGAAAGAAGTCGAGGGACTGTCTGTAAAAGATCTGGAACAGGTTTATGGGGTGAACGAGAACGCCCTAAAGGTTCGCCTTTTCCGCGCCCGCCAACGTGTTATAAAAGCCTTCGATAAGCACGGAGACGAGAAGATTCCTGGATAAGGACTTAAGAAGCCGCATGACTATGGAAAACCGGGAAGTTAAATTCGACAACCTGATGACGGAATATCGGGCCGCGTGTCCCGAGCCTGACGGGTCCGCCAGTTTTCTTCCGAATCTGTGGAGGCAAATTGAAGCCCAGAAAACCTTTTTAAGGCACGTCCGCGGATGGACATCGGCTTACGTAACCGCGGCAGCCCTGATTTGTTTGCTACTGGTAGTATTAATTGCCTTGCAGGCGTCAAGGCCGCCCGGCTTAACGTATATCGATGTACTAAACGAGGACCAGGACACCTCCGAGTTGGTGAAGGCTTCGGGCGCCCCTCGTTGAGCTTTTCATGAGACGCAATCACCCATTGTGGCTATACGCCCTACTGATCTTTCTTGGGGGCATCGCCGTGGGCGCTATGAGTTACCGCCTCTATGCGTCAAACGCGGTGATTGCCACGACGGCCCCACCCCGGGGGCCTGACGAATGGCGTCAGAGATTCACCGCCGACATTCAGACTCGCTGCCAACTGACTCCGGATCAGATGACCAAGCTGGAAGCCGTTCTGGACGAATCCAAGCTGCTTTTCGATGAGGTCAGATCGAAGTATCGCCCGGAGATGCGGGCGATCTATGATTCGCAAGTCTCTAAAATTAAAGGGATTCTATCGCCGGAGCAGTTGCCCGGCTACGAAGCGATCTTAGAAGAGCAGCAGAAACAACACCAGCGCCGATAGACGGCGCCGGTCCTATTTGCCGTTCCGGAGTTTCTGCAGTTCCTTGGCCTTGGCGAGCTTTTTCTGGAATCGATCGACTCTGCCCTCGGTGTCTACCAGCTTTTGGCGCCCGGTAAAAAATGGGTGGCAACTGGAGCAGATTTCGACACGAAGATCGCCCTTATGTGTCGATCGGGTTTGAAACGTGTTCCCACACGCGCACGTAACCTTAATTTCCGCGTACGCGGGATGAATGCCAGCCTGCATGATCTCAGGCTAGCATAGGGCGCAATAATGTGTAAAAGCCCCGAGTGCCGTTCAGCAATCGGGGCTTTTACCGGTATTTCGCAGGCTTACGCTTTTACGCGTGAGACGACCGGTCCACAGGAACAGAGGTCTCGTCACTGGTGCGAAACCAACAACTTGAGAGCAGTCGACTCAGCAGTCGATCACCTCACGCTTGGAATCGTAGTAACTACTGCCAGAACTCATTTTGTGCTGGACCACCTCCTTTCTCAGTGATGCCTCCATCGTATATCCAGTTTTTTGGCCTGTCAATAACAATAGAACCATGCCACTAGGAATAGAATTGGATAGCATAAATGCCTATATATTGTAGGCATGTGGCGCCTCTAGAATAGCGATACTATCTTTAAAGACCATCCATGAGTTCGCCCGCTGCACAACGGGAAGCAATTCGGCCCGACGCCCGCGGTGGCGCCCGGGCCAGTCTGGCGGCTGTCTTCCTGACGGGCGTGGTCACTTCCTTTCCCGGGGCAACCCTTCCGCTTTGGGATTTCCATCTTTCCTCAAGCTATGAAGAAGTTGGCGCGATGTTTTTGGCTTTCAGCGCGGCTTTCCTGCTTGCAGCAAGGCTGAGCCCGGGGTTGGCGCGGCGGTTCGGGGTGAAAGTGGCGGGCATCACCGGAGCCGCGCTGGCATTCTGCTCATTTGTCGCGTTGATCGTTGATCCTCCGCCGGCTTCGGCTCCGCTGCGATGGGGCGTGCTTTTTACTCTCGGCTTGGCGCTCGGCTTGATCCATGGCGGGTTCGCGAGACTGCTTGCCGTCTGGCCGGACATCCCGTTCCGATCGATTGTGCAAATCGGCGGAATTGTTTTCGGCACAGGCTGCGTAGCCTCGGCCGTCATCGTCGCAATCAGCCTTTCCTCGACGGCGCGCTGGATCTCACCGGCTATCTTTGCTGCCTTGGCGGCGACTGTGATTGTGTATCTGGCTCGCTGGCGCTGGCCTGCCGAAGCCGGTGTCGAGCGACACACAGATCCGGAGATCGAGACCCCGCCCACCCTGCGCAGTGCCAGCGAAGTTCTCATGGCCGTGACCCTGTTCGTACAGTTTGGAAATGAATGGATCATCGGAGGATGGCTGCCGCTGATGGTAATCCAGCGGCTCGGGATGAGTCCGCAGAGCGCGCTCTGGCTATTAGCGGCGTATTGGCTCGCGATCCTTGCCGGACGCGGCGGCGCGTATCAATTGCTTGCCCCGCTCCGTCGTTCGCGAGTACTGCTGAGTTGCGCTTTTGCCGCTGGATTCGGCTGCCTGATCCTGGCAATCACGACAAGCAGATTCGGTGCTGTGGTTGCCGTCCTGTTGATCGGCGCTTCGTTTTCTGTCGTCCTTCCGCTGATGTCCGACATGGCCGGCAGACCTAGATCGCCGCGCCAATTCTTCCGCGGCGTGTTTCCGTGGGTATTGGCCGCGGGCCTGCTGGCTCCGGCGTCGGTTGGCTTCCTGACCGGCATCTTCGGCATCGGGTTTGTTACGGTAATCCCTTTCCTGGGTACCGCCCTGGTCTTCGTCCTGCTGGTGGCCATTCGCCTTGAGTCGAAGTGGCGCACATCGGAGCAAGTATGACTGCCCGATTCTTTCCCATGCGCAGACTTCTCGCGTGGGGATTTACTGTCTGTCTGCTATGGACCGGCTCCGTCGCGTCCGGCCAAAGCCTCCCGGTGCGCGTTCAGCGTCAGATCAGTCGTACGCCCATGCCGAAGCGCTCCCATTGGGGCTTCAAGGTCGTCACGGTGCCGCGCAATCGAATACTCCTGCAGCAAAATCCCGATCGGTTCTATATCCCCGCTTCGAACATGAAGCTCTATACAACCGCGCTTGCCTTACAGCAACTGGGAGCGGATTACCGCTTCGAGACGATCCTTCAAAGTGATGCTCCACTGGCGGACGGCGTCATCGCCGGCGACCTTCGGATTATCGGAGGCGGCGACCCCACGATGTCCTGGCGTAAATATCCTTACGAAAAGGGCACCTGGCGGGACGGACCTTTGGCGGCGATCGACCAACTCGCTGCGGAGCTGACTGCAAAAGGGCTCAAGCGTGTCACCGGCGATATTATCGGCGACGATACGCGTTGGCCGTGGGCCCCCTACCCGGATGGCTGGGCTTTGGACGATGCCGTATGGGAATACGGAGCGCCCGTAAGCGCCTTAACGATTAACGAGAACACGATCGAGCTGACAGTTAGCCCGGCGCCCTCCGCGGGGCTACCTGCTCTGCTTTCGCTAAATCCGCCGCTTGAATACTACTGGATCGACAATCGAATCCGTACCGAGACGGGCGACCGGAAGACAACCGTCGACCGGGATCCCGGCTCGCGAGTGTTGCGATTGACGGGACGTGTTCGTCCGGATCGCCCGCGCGTCGAAACTCTCGCGATTGACGATTCTGCCCTTTACGCGGCCTATGCGTTAGAGGACGCTCTCACCCGCCGGGGCGTCCGTGTCGGCGGGGCACCCGTCTCTGTGCACCGGGCGAACGGCGAACCATATATTCCGCCTCCGGAGCGTTTTTTGCATGCCCGCCGCGAATCGCGGCCACTATTCGAAATAGTTCAGGTGGTGAACAAAGTCAGCCAGAATCTTCTGGCGGAGATGCTCCTGCGCGAAGTGGGTTTTCACGCGACGGGCGAGGGCACCATCAAAGCCGGGCTGGAGCAGATGGAAATCTTTCTCAGCTCCATCGGCGTAAAGCACGAAGACTATTTCTTTCGCGATGGATCGGGTCTCTCCCGTATGGCGCTCACCACGCCCGCCACTACCGTGCAAGTTCTAACGCATATGTATGATTCGCCGCTGCGGGACCATTGGGTATCCTCTCTGCCCATTGGCGGGATGGACGGTACGCTTGAGACCCGCTTTGGAGGGAAGCGGCGAGGCAACGTTGTAAAGGCCAAAACGGGAAGTATTTCCCACGTCAATACGCTTTCCGGATACATGACATCCCGCACATACGGACTGCTGGCATTTTCGATTATGGTGAATGGGTCGGCAGGCCCGGCCTCGGAAATCCGATCCACTATTGATAGAATTTGTTTGGAGATCGCCAAGTAACTATGCCCCTCTTCGAGTACGCCTGCGAGGCCTGCGGAACAAAGTTCGAAAAGCTTGTCCGGCACAGCGAGAATCAGCCGGAGTGTCCGTCATGCGCCGGCACCACCGTGACAAAGCAGTGGTCCACCTTCAGCGCACGCGGCAATGGAATCGCCAAGGATCCGGCACCCATGGCGGGAGGATGTGGCGCAGGGATGTGCCGCACGCCCGATCTCTGCGGCCGGAATTAGAAACGAACGATCGGTCTATTCTAAAGACCTGCTTGACTTTCCCGTTTTCTTCGCCAACAATTGGGCATGGCTGTCACCCCGCGGCAACGCGAGCTGCTCAATTTCCTGGAAGATTTTCTGCGTGACAACAGCTTCTCTCCCAGTTACGAGGAGATTGCTGGAGCGCTGAATCTTGCCTCGCTCGCAACGGTACACAAGCACATCCAGGCGGTCGAGAAGAAGGGTTATCTCCACCGCAGTTTTAATCAATCGCGATCGCTCGAGTTGACCTCCAAATATTTCGCCGAGAAGAGCCTTTATAGCGCGAAACCGCGCGCGGTGGAGATACGGGATACGGTGCCGCTAGTCGGACGAATCGCTGCCGGTACGCCGGTAGAGGCGATTGCCGGCGAGGCAGCTCTCGAATTTTCCGATTTCACCGGTGGCGATTCCGACACCTTCGCACTCGAGGTCCGCGGAGACTCCATGATCGACGATCACATCTGCAGTGGCGACTACGTGCTGATTAAAAAATCGAAGGAAGTCCGGGATGGCGATATCGTCGTAGCGCTGGTCGGAGGAAGCGATGCCACATTAAAGCGCTGGTATCGCGAATCCGATGGCCGCATCCGCCTACAGCCGGCGAACTCAAACATGGAGCCCATTTATATCAGCCCGGAAGACCTGACGATCCAGGGAAAGCTACTGGCTGTAATGCGAAAGTACCGCTAAGAACTTAAAGCCCGTACCGCTCTTTGATTACTTTCTCAGCGCGAAAGTAATCTTCCTGCTCTGTCCCTTGCCGGTAGCCGCCCTCGACCCATAGGTTATAAGCAAGCTGTTCAATTTCCTCGTGGAGATTGGCTGGAGGCGCAGGCTTTGGAGGCGCGGCAGCCGCAGTCGCCGCGGCAACTTCAGCCGCTAGCGCCTTTGCCGTCGCAGGAGTACGTGGGGTGTGGCTGCTGACCGGTCCGGTGCGTTTCGCTTTCGGTGCTGCTGCTTCTACTGACGCCTTCCCGGTGGTTGGTTTGCTGATGCGCTTGGTAGCCATAATCAATCGTATCAAGAAGAAGTATTCGCGAGACTGCAAGAGGGATATTCCACGCGTGTTCTAGCGTCCGCATACGTACACTCCGGTCCCGGATCCGAACATCCACTACAGCGCTGCAGCATAACTCTTCCAACAATACGAGCGTTGGGGCTTGGTTCCTCACGTGCTTTACCTCCAAATCGAATCCAATCAAAAAGGAGCCTTACCTAGCTGATGAGCGGTCTCCGTTACGCTTGGCGAGCGCTCGCCAGAACTCCCGGCTTTGCGATCGCGGCCGTTCTCACTTTGGGCTTGGGAATTGGGGCAAACACCGCAATCTTTAGTGCTGTCAAGGGAATCCTCTTGCGTCCATTGCCAGTGGAAGAACTCGACCGCCTGATCGTTCTGCAATCCGACGCGCCGGGTTTGAATCTGCGAAGGTTTCCCTTGAACGCCGAGACGGCATTCGAAATGAACAAGCGGCAGGAACTCTTTGAAGCCGTTGGCGGTCACCGCAAGGCGGATATTACGCTGACGGGGTTCGGCGAGCCGAGAGTGATCGGGGCTGCCCTTACCGCCGGCGACTTCTTCCGGGTTCTGAGATTAAATCCGCAGCGCGGCCGTTTTTATGGGGCAGACGCTTCCAGGCCGGGCAACGAGCACACAGCGGTTATAACAGATGGCTTTTGGGAGCGTGTTTCCAATCGCGATCCGTCTTTCCTGGGCCGGAAAATACAGCTCAACGGCCGGCCGTATGAGGTAATCGGTATCCTTCCGCGCGGCTTTAGCTATCCGCTTGACACGGATATATGGATTCCGATGTCGAGAAGCGACCCGGGTTGGCGGCCAGCCTCGATTCTCACCACGTTGGCTCGGCCCCAACCGGGAGTAGCACTGGAAAAGATCGGATCGGAACTGCGAAGCTATGCGGAAAATTGGGGCACGCCGAAGGGTTGGGGCATGACGATCGTTACCCAGCCGTTTCTCGAGTTCCTGGCAGGCCGGATGCGGTCTGTGCTGCTGTTTCTGGCAGGGGCGGTTTGCGTTGTGCTGTTGATCGCTTGCGTGAACGTCGCCAGCTTACAGCTCGTCCGGGCCACTTCGCGAACCAAGGAAATGGCGGTGCGAACCGCGCTCGGGGCGAACCGCGCTCGGGGCAAGCCGCGCTGCGCTGATTCGCGCATCGCTGATGGAGAGTTTATTGCTGGCCGCCGCTGGCGGATGCTTGGGCTTGCTAGTCGCTTCGTCTCTGCTCGACGGATTTGCGGCCTGGGGAGCGTCCCATCTGGGGC
>CAYTVP010000026.1:0-2581 GCA_964441675.1 uncultured Solibacteraceae bacterium
AGCGACTTTCAACCGGGCGAGCGTCTCGAGGATTCTTTCAGTGTGTATGTGCGCCACTCTCCTGGAGACCCGAGAGGGTTGAAGGTTGTGAGCCATGCCGAGCAGCTGGCGCTCAGCCGTTGTTCGACAGCGAGCCAATCCAAGCTCTGGTGCGGCACCTGTCACGATCCCCATCGCTCTCCGGCGGACAAAGTCTCCTGGTATCGCGAGAAGTGCCTGTCGTGCCACCAGGACCGGAAAACGGCTCTTCACCGCTCGGCGGCGGGCGAGGATTGTGCCGGTTGCCACATGCCGCAGACCGGCTCCTACGACGGTGGACATACGGCATTTCACGACCACCGGATCGGAAAGCCCGGCGCCCAGCCCGGTGCTTTGGCGAGCAGCTACGATCTTCGTGCCTGGCGCCGGCCGGAGAAATCGCTCGAACGCCGCAATCTCGCGCTGGCCTATATCAGCGTCGCGGCCAAAGGCGAGAAAACGTTGCTTCGCAAGGGATTCGCGCTCCTCGATCCGTCCGTAACCGATGGAGCCGCGGAAACGGCTCGCGGCATGGTGCTGCTCGAGCAAGGGCGGGCTGCCGATGCCCTGAAGGCATTTCACCGTGCCGCCAATGCACAGCCGCGCGACTCCACCGTCCAGCTAAATCTCGCAGCGGCATATCTAGCCTCCGGCGATCAAAGACGAGCGAAGCAGCACGCAGAGGAATCCATCGCGCTGGAGCCGCTTCTCGAAGACGCCTATGTGCTCCTGTCGGAGATCGAACCCACACGCGCCAGCTACTGGCGCGGCCGGTACACGAAGCTGGTCCCTGGCAGGATCTTGCCATGAAATTCGGACTTGTGGCACTTCTCGCGCTGGGAATTTTGTGGGCGCAGGCAGTGCGCCCGGAGGCCGCGCGGCTGTTTGAAAGGCAGCAATACCGGGAAGCGGCAACGCTGCTTGAAAGGCAAGTCGCCGAACAACCGAAAAGCTTTCCTGCGCGGATGCTGCTGGGACTATGCCGGCTGCAAACCAACGAGCCGGCTAAGGCCGAAAAAGAATTCCTGGCCGCCATCCGCCTGCGGCAGTCGAACGCCGGAGCATACTACTCCCTGGCGCGAGCGCGTTTCTTGTTGGGACGTTTCGACGAAGCGTTGCAGGCCACCGGCGAAGCGGCGCGCCTTGGCGAACGGCCCGCGCGAGTGGATCAGCTTCGCGGCCGCATTGAAGAGGAGCGCGGCAACTTCGAAACCGCCCTTGGCGCGTACCAAAAAGCTCTCGCGGCCGATGGCAGCCTGCTTCCGGCGCGGATTGGCGAAGCCTCGGTGCTCTACAAGCTCGGCCGGTACCGCGAAGCGCGCGATTCCGCGGAGATGGTTCTGCGCCGCGCGCCCGACGACCCGCAAGCCCGGCGGATCGTGGAACGCGCTACAGAGCTGACGCCATCTGCTTCAGCGGCTGCGGTGCCAAAGATTACCCTCACCGCGCGGCACGCGATTGACTTCCGCCTCGAGCACTCGCCTACGCCCGAAAAGAATCTGATCTCAACGATGGCCGGAGGTCTGGCGGTGTTCGACTACGATGGCGATGGGCGAATGGATCTCTTCTTCGCCAATGGAGCCGAGTTGCCGAGCCTGCGAAAGACGGGACCGCGCTTTTGGAACCGCATTTATCGCAACCTCGGAGACTGGAAGTTTGAGGACGTCACCCGGCAGCAGGGACTGGCGGGCGAAGGATTCGCGCTCGGCGCAGCCGCGGGCGATTTCGATGGCGATGGACGGCCGGATCTGTTCGTACCGGCGGTTCCTCGCGGCCTGCTGTACCGGAACACTCCGCAGGGTTTTCTCGAGATATCCGCGCAGGCCGGAGTTCGGACTGGCGGATGGCCGATGGCCGCCGCATGGATCGACTACAACCGGGACGGCCTGCTGGATCTCTTCGTTGTCCGGTATGTCGATTGGACGCCGGCCTTCGATCTTTTTTGCGGCGACCGGGAGAAATCGCTGCGGGTTTACTGCCACCCGAGCGAGTTTCGCGGATTGACGAATCAGCTTTTTCGGAACCTCGGCGGCGGAAAATTCGAGGATGTTTCCCAAGCCTCCGGCATTGCTGCTCATACTGGCAAGGGTATGAGCGTCGCGGTCCTCGATGCCGACGCTGACGGCTGGCCGGATCTTTTTGTCACGAACGACACGGTGCCGAATTTTCTGTTTCGCAACCAGGGCGACGGCACGTTTGAAGAAGCGGGATTGCGCTTTGGCGTAGCAATGCCGGAAGAAGGACGCGCCATTTCCAGCATGGGCGTCGATGCGCGGGATTACGATAACGACGGACGTCCGGACCTGCTGGTGACCGCACTGACGGGCGAGAACTTTCCGCTGTTTCGCAATCACGGCAGCACCGGTTTTTCCGACGCGACATTTCCCAGCCGTCTCGGCATCGGCGCCGCGCGGCGCAGCGGCTGGGGCGTTGCGTTCGCCGATCTCGATAACAACGGGTGGAAGGATGCCGTCACCGCCAATTCCCACGTCACCGATAACATCCATCTGGTTCGGGACGAGAAGTACAAGGAAACCAACACGATCTTTCTGAACCGCAACGG
>CAYTVP010000026.1:2591-15090 GCA_964441675.1 uncultured Solibacteraceae bacterium
GGAATTCGCTCCGGCGGCGGCGCACCGGGGTATGGCAGTGGCCGATCTGGACAACGACGGCAGACTGGATATCGTCGTCACGGTCCTTGGAGAAAAGCCGGAGTTGTGGAGAAACGAAACCAAGGGCGGTAACTGGCTGAAGGTGAAACTTGCGGGTAATGCCATCGGCGCGCGCGTCCGTGCCGGCAGCCAGTGGCAGGAGCAAACCTCGACCGCGGGATACACTTCGTCCAACCTGGACGTGATCCACTTCGGGCTCGGCGACGCGGATATCGTCAACGAAGTGGAAATCCACTGGCCGGACGGACGAAAGCAACTGCTCAAAAACGTTCGGGCCGGACAGACGATCGCGGTTGGCGATCGTGCCCGGCCCGATTAGAGTCGATCTCGCTGGACTAGAAGATCAGCTTCATGCCGAGTTGAATATTTCGCGGACTGATCTGCGTCGATGCGATCCGTCCAAATGCGGCATTCGTGAAATCGACAATTGGATTGCCGAATACTACGCGGTTGAGCGGGTTCTGCATTTCGACACGGAACTGATGAGTGAAGCGCTCGCCGATCTTGGTCTGCTTCAGGAATGCGAAGCTTTCATCGAGACGCGCCGGACCACGAACATCCAAAGCCCGTCCGACGTTTCCGTAGGCGCCCTGAGCCGGCTGTGCAAACGCACCACGATTCAGATAGGTGTTGGCCGCCGGGTTGTTCGGATCGTACTCACCCATGCCGACATCGGAGCGAATTTCCTGACCCGTCCAGTCCGGACGAAGGCCGATGTTGAAGAACGGGAGCGTGTTATTCGTGGTGACGAACAAGCGGCTTCCGGATGAGTAGCTGTTCACCGTGGCCAACTGCCACCCGCCCAGCAACACGTTGACGAACCCATTTCCGCTCTGATGTTTGCGTCCGGGACCGAATGGAATATCCCACACCAGCGAGAACGTCACCACGTGCGGATAATCGGACGGGTGATACGACTTCTCGCGGTAATGGGAGGTTTGCTGCGCTGGATTGCTGTCGAACATCGCAGCATCGGTGAGGAACTTCGACCACGTGTAGGCGAATGTTCCGGTCAGTCCACGTCCATATCGTTTGTCCAGCTTGTATTGCAGCGAGTGATAGTTGGAATTCCCGTACGTCGAACCGTAAATCGACGCGCCGCTGTACTGCGGGAATGGGCGCAGCGCCTGAGCCACCGTACCCTGGGCTCCCCACAAGTCCATGAAACCGGAGAAGGGCTCCCGGAACCCGGCAGCCTGGGCGCTTTCCGAATCGACACGCGACCTCAAAAGCGTGAGAGGCAGACTTTCGTACTGCTGCGGAAGTTGATTCATCTGTTGCGGAGCGTATAGGTGACGCCCAACGTTCGCTACATAGCCGACGCTCATCGAGAGATCGTTGGCGAACTGATGCTCTACCAGGAAGTTCCACTGCAGCTTGTAGGGAAGCCGGTACTGATCCGGCAGAACGGCCGTGACACCCTGACGATTAGCGGCGGTCGGATCGATCACCGGCGGCCGGCGAAATTCCTGCGGGAAGCCGGCATCCCAGTTGAATGCGGGCGTAACCCCGGCATCGGCAGAGTTGAACGAAGCGGTGGTGGAGTATCCAAACGCCGGGAGACCGATGCCCTGGTTGATGTAGTTCGAATTGAAGAGCCCGATGCCGCCGCGCACCACGGTGCGATTGGTCAGGCGATATGCCAACCCGACACGTGGCGCAAAGTTGGTCCACAACATGTTCAGATAGCGGTTTCCGTTGCCCGGGCTTCCGCCGTAGTGGATGGCTCCGGGAAGATTGCCGGCAGCAGAGTTGGGCGTCGTGATGTCCATATAGGAAATGCGGCCGAGTGGATCGCTATGAGGAACGATCGGCTCCCATCGCAGACCAAGTGTTAAGGTCAGTTTGTTGGTCATCTTCCAGGTATCGTCAATGAAGAAACCGAATACCGTGTAGCGGCCGCCCGGAATCGAGTCGCGGAAATACGCGCTTCCCGTGTTGACGTCGCCCAAGAGAAAGCTGGCAAACGCATCTCCGGTATTCGACTGACCAGGCAAACCGGTGGTCAATTGCGTGAAGTTGAACGTGCCGCCGCCGTTGCCGAAATTGCGATAGTTGTCACGATGTTGCTGGACTTCACCACCGATCTTCAACGTATGATTCCCACGAATCATCGTCAGGGTGTCGAGCACAGTGAACGTGTGGAAGTAGTTATCGCTGGCAATATCATCACCGAAGCGCGTGTAGCCGTTCGATTGAAAATTTACCGTGGGGAACAAGTCGAATTGGAGACCCATTAGACCCAGCTTTCCGCCGTTCGGCTGCGTCCACCCCTGATTGAAGCCCAGCGAGAAGTTCGGGTTGCGGAACCGGGAGTAACCAAGCCCAATGTGGTTCAGAGTCGTTGGCGACAGATTGGAATCGAAGTTCACGTGCGCGACATTCGTGCGCACATCCTGGAAGTTGTAGTTCAGCAGCGCCGTTTGTGATTCGCCACCCACTGGAATCAGCCGGCTGCTTCCCGGACTCTTGATCGAAGGACGGTAAGTGTCGTTATACATGCCGCTGATGCGGTGGTTCGAGCTGAACTGATGATCGATTTTGAACCCTAGTGTCCGCTCATCGGCGCGCGGGCTGGCAAGAGGAGCAATGGAGTTGTTGACCAATCCCGGCAGCTCCGGCGCCGGCAGGTACTGCGTCATGACGGACGATACACTGCTGATCCGGTCCTGAGGAATTCGATTGTTCGGAAAAGGAGTTCTTGTGAGCGGATCATAGATCAGGCGATCTAACTCGCCGAAATCGCCCTGCGCCATCCGCGATGTAGGCAGGGTATTCAACCCGGCCAACGCTCCGCCGCGGCGGTAGAACTGGTCGAAGGAGAAAAACCAGAACGTCCGGTCCTTGCCGTTATAGACCTTCGGAATAAAAACGGGTCCGCCCAGCGTGCCGCCCCATTCGTTCTGCTTCGAGGGGGCGCGGGTGGCGGGAAAGAATCCACGCGCATCCAGTTTCTCGTTTCGTAGGAAATAGAATCCGGTGCCGTGAAAATCGTTCGTTCCGCTCTTCATCGTGAAACTGGTGACGCCGCCCATGGCGTGCGCATACTCAGCCGAGTAATTGTTGGTGATCAACTTGAACTCGGCAATCGCATCTACGGATGGATTGACCTCAGCGTCGTTCGATAGATCGCCGCGACTGAGAGCGATGCCGTCATAGTAGACCTGATCCTGAAATCCACCGCCGCCGGCAATCGACTTTGTCCAGGTACCGGTAGGACTGACTCCCGGAGAGAGCTTGATGAAATTCGATGGATTCCGAATTCCGCCGCCGAGTGTCAGTGGCATGTCGAGAAATTGTTTCGACTCAACGACCATACCGACGTCAGTGGATTCGGTTTGAATCAGCGGGACACCGCCTTCAACAGTCACGCTTTCGGTGACTGCGCCGACCGAGAGTCCGATGTCGATCGTAGCTGTCTGATTGGTTTGAATCTGGATTCCACTGCGAATGTAGGTTTGAAACCCGTTCGCTTTCGCTGTCAAAGTGTAAAGGCCGATCGGCAAGCCGACCAGGCGATAGGCGCCTGTTCCGGTGCTGACGGTATCGAACTGTGCGTTTGTTGCCGTATTGACGACATCAATCACCACACCGGGCACTGCCGAACCAGAGTTGTCCATGACAACACCGGTAATCGCTCCGCGATCTCCCTGGGCAAGCAGTGAGCCGGCAAACAGGAGACACACGAAAACGCTTCGGACTTTGGATAAGCAAGACATAATCACTCCTCAACGACCTGAAAGTACCGCGCAGATACTGTAAAAGTACTACGACATCCTATTTTTGTTATTAAACCACAATGCGGCGATGAGGTAACATAAAAGATGAAAGCTTACTCATGATGACGCTGCAGAGACTGGCTCTCCCGTTCATCCTATTCATTCCGGTAGGTTTGGCGGTTCCGCCGAAGGGCACGTTCCCGCAGTCTGTGTATCCGGTACTTGAGGCTGCCGCATGCCGGAGCTGTCATCAGGCTGACGGCGTAGCCTCGACAACCCGCCTGCAATTTCCCGAGGAGGGAGCTTCGGACGATCTTCTAGAGAAGTTCGGCCTTTCCCTGGTGAAACTTGTCGACACCAGGTCCCCGGAGAAATCGTTCCTGCTCGCCAAGCCCACGAACCGGATTGCTCACGCGGGCGGCGAACGCATTCCTCAGGGCAGCTCGGAAGAAAAAACTCTTCGAAAATGGGTCGATTATCTGGCTACGCTGTCCCCCGAGGAACTTGACGCGGCCCATAAGGCGGACAAAGAGCTCGCCGAAGGCGGCGAGATCGTTCGCGCCGTTTCGCTGCGGCGTCTGACGCATGCGCAGTACAACAATACCGTGCGCGATTTGCTTCACGAAATATCAGCGCCGGCGAACCAGTTCCCCCCAGAGGATTTCATCAACGGCTTCAAGAATCAGTACCAGGCGCAGAGCATTTCGCCCCTGCTGATGGAAGCCTACAGCGCTGCCGCCGCTAAGCTGGCGCGGAACGCATTTCGCGGAGGCGATGCCCGTGGACTGGTTGGCTGCAAGCCTTCCGCCGCCTGCCGGTCGAAATTCATCCGTGAGTTCGGCAGCAGGGCTTTCCGGCGGCCTCTGGGCGCCGCTGAAATCGCCACTTACGAAAAGCTCTTCCAGTACGAAAAAGAGTTCCTGCCGGGAGCGCAGCTCGTAATTGAAGCGATGCTGCAATCGCCGTATTTCCTTTTCCGGATTGATGATACAGAGGATCCTAAGCTGCGACCGTATGCTACCGCCAGCCGGCTGTCGTATGCCATTTGGGACACGATGCCCGACGAGACGCTCATGGCAAAGGCGGCGGCGGGCAAGCTGGACACCCCGGAAGGCATCGAAGCCGAAGTGCGGCGTCTGTTTGCCAGCCCGCGAGCCCGTCCGGCGCTCGATGAATTCGTGTCGCAGTGGATGCGTTTTGACCGTCTGATGACCGCCTCCAAGAATCGCCGCGCATTCCCTTGGTTCAATCGCGAGACCGCCGTGGCGATGACCGGGGAAGCCAAACATTTCGTCGCGGATCTGGTTTGGTCCGATCGCAACTTCATGGAGCTTTTCACCAGTCCGAACGGATACGTCAACGGAGACCTGGCAAACGTATACAAAGTCCCGGCTCCTCAGAAAGAATTTTCACCCGTACCATTCCCGGCCGATTCCGAACGCGCCGGAATCCTCGGACAGGCTTTATTCCTCGCGCTGACTGCGAAGCCGGAAGAGACATCGCCTACAGCCAGGGGACTATTCGTGCGCGAACAGTTTCTCTGCCAGCATGTGGCGGACCCGCCGCCGGGCGTAAACACCAACCTGCCGGAAGTGTCCGAAACGCGGCCGCAAACCAACCGGGAACGCCTTAAGGAGCACACGGTGAACCAAAGCTGCGCCGGCTGCCATAGCCTCATCGACCCGATCGGCTTTGGGCTGGAGAAATTCGACGCCGCCGGTATGCGCCGAGAGAAGCTGAAGCTCACTTTCACCAAGGGCGTAAATGGTGGAAAGCAAACCACAACGTCCGAGGCGGAGTTACCGCTCGATACCACAGGATTCGTCGCGGGCGTAAAATCGTCGAACTTTTCCTCGCCTAAGGAGCTGGGTGCAGTTCTCGCGCGAACGCCCGCATGCCAGCAGTGCATCGTGAAGCAGTATTTTCGATGGACGGCGGGACGGATGGAGACGCCTGCCGATCGTCCGCTGATTCTGGACGTCGCCAACAAGTTTGAAGAATCGGGCTTCCGTTTCAAGGAAATGGCTGTGACGCTTATAATGGCCCGAGAGCGTCAATTTCAACAGGGAGCAACCCATGTCGCAATTAATCACAAAACGCGCTAGAGTTTCGCGGCGCCTCTTCCTACGCGGTGCCACTCTGGCCGGATCGCCAATTGCTGTTGGACTGCCTCCGCTGGTATCGATGTTCAACGGAAGCGGAACCGCCTATGCCGCATCCACGCCTGCTGGAAAGATCGTGGAAAAAGCGCCGGAATCGCGCTTTGTATTGTGGTTCAACGGAAACGGAATTCCGGAACGGTATTGGCTGCCAAGCGAAACCGGCAAGGGGTTCGCGATGCCGCCGTGCCTCGCACCGCTGGCGCCTTTCCGCAACGACATCCATGTTGTAACAGGGATCGACAACTCGGCCGCGGCACTACCGGGACCGGGGAATGGACATCACAAGTCCATGTCCGCCTTGATGAGCTGCACCAGCTTTACCGGACGCGGGACCGGCGGAGCGTCGATCGACCAGGCAATTGCCGCGAAGATTGGCGGTGAGTCGCGATTCCGGTCTCTGCAGATCGGCGTCGCGCAGGAGTCGTTCGGGGAAAGTATCCAGCGCAATATGAGCTGGAGCGGTTATGAGCGCGCCCTTCCGCCGGAGATGATTCCGCAGCGTCTGTTCGACCGCGTCTTCGGACGCCGCGAAGAAGGCTGGGTAAACCGGAAGCGCAGCGTGCTCGATGCAGTACGAGCTGACGCCGCGACCCTGTCCAAGACTCTTCCGGAAGAGGATCGCCAGCGCGTCGAGGAGCAGATGGCGGCTATTCGCGATATGGAACGTGCCATCGCCGGGCTGCCCCCGGAATACGCTACAGTGGCCCCGCCGGATTACGACGGCGACATGAAAGACTGGCCGCGGATTGCCAAGCTGCAAAGCGATTTACTTGCTTACGCGTTCGTCACCCGGCAAACACGGGTTGCCTCCTACATGTTGACCAAGTGTCAGGGACTATCGCGGTTTCCGTGGCTTGGGCTTACCGCGGCGCGCCACCATGACTATACACACGCGGACGGCAAGGCTCCGGGAGCAGATGGTGCTGACGGGCAACGCGTTCTGCGCGACATTTGCCGCTGGCACGTGGAAGAGTTCGCGTACCTCGTCGCAAAGTTGAAGGCCACGCCCGAGGGCGACGGCTCCGTGCTGGATAATACGCTGCTGGTTTATGTGCATGAGCACGCAGAGGCGAATCCGCACAAGAATAATGGCCTTGCGATGATCCTGGCCGGGCATGCCAACAAGCGGCTGGCCACGGGGATGCACACCAAAACCACCGGCACGGTCGGCGATCTCTACCTCACTGTGGCGGATGAGATCCTCGGTTCGAAGATCGGTAAATTCCCGACAGCCTCGCGGCGGATTACCGAAGTCCTCGCCTAGCTTTCGGAGCCCAGGCTTTCCGAGCTAACCAGATGAGACGCCGCGACGTGATTTCCGTTCTCGCCGCGGCGCCGCTGGCGGCTCAGGACGCCTACGATCTTGTCATCCAAAACGGCACGGTAGTCGACGGGACAGGCGCGCCCGCACGCCGCGCCGACATCGGAATACGCGGCGGAAAGTTCGCAGCCATTGGCGATCTTCGCTCCGCTTCGGCCAAACGCAAGATCGATGCAGCCGGGCTGATTGTTGCCCCAGGCTTCGTCGATATGCACAATCATTCCGACGACACGCTGATCGATGAACCGAATTGCGAGAGCATGATCCGCCAGGGTGTCACCACGATGGTGCTCGGCGAAGGCGGCTCCGCCGGCCCCGTGCGCGAGGGCTTTCGAGAGTGGAAGACCCTCGGCGAATACTTCGGTTTCGTAGAGAAGAAGGGTGTCGCGGCCAATATCTGCTCTTACGTTGGACAGACGCAGATTTGGACTTACGTGAAGGGCTACGCCAATCAGCCGGCGTCCGAAGCCGACATGGCCAAGATGAAGGCTGAGGTGGCAAAAGCGATGCAGGAAGGCGCGATGGGCCTTTCCACATCCCTCCTGATGCCGCCTTCGAGCCTTATCACCACCGCTCAGCTGGTCGAGCTTGCCAAAGTAGCCAGGCACTATGGCGGCATTTACTCCACCCACATTCGCGACGAGGGGCAGGGCGTGTTCCGCAGCGTCCAGGAAGCGATCGACGTCGCGAAAGGAGCGGAGATACGGGTTGACATCATTCACCTGAAAATAGCCGACCGTAAGCTTTGGGGCCAGATGAACGAAGTCATCTCCATGATCGACAAAGCCCGTGCCGGAGGAAGCGATGTTCGGGCTCACGTCTATCCGTATACCGCGGGCCAGAACGATCTTCGGGCGATTATCCCTCCGTGGGCTCATGACGGCGGCAACCAGAAAATGCTGGAGCGGCTGAAGAACCCAGCCGAGCGCGCCCGGATGAAGAAGGACATTCTGAACGGGCTGCCGGGTTGGTATAACCACTATCTGGCAATCGGCGATTGGGGCGGCATGCTGCTGGTGAGCTTCAAGACTCCCCGAAATCAGCCCTTCATTGGGAAACGGATGAGCGAGTTGATCGCATCCCGAGGCGGCGATCCTGTCGATGTCCTGTTCGACGTGCTCCTCGAAGAAGGCGGCAGCGTTCGCACGGTGTACTTCCATCACACCGAGAAAGACATGCAGTACGCGCTCAAGCAGCCGTATTGCTCAGTCGGCTCCGACGGAGCCGCGTTGTCGCCCGAAGGCCCCCGCGGCAAATGGGCGACACATCCCCGGTCTTACGGGACATTTCCACGCGTCCTGGGACGCTATGTGCGCGAACTTAAGGTGATCCCGCTCGAAGAAGCTGTCAAGAAGATGACGAGCATGAATGCCGCCAAGGTCAGTATTGAAGATCGCGGCCGGATTGAGACTGGCCTGTGGGCCGACGTAGCAATCTTCGATGCGGAGAAGGTCGCCGATCGCGCCACATTCATCAATCCACACCAATATCCGGTTGGAATTCCGTATGTGATTGTGAATGGCGAGGTAGTGCTCGACAACGGAACGCACACCGGCAAGCTGCCGGGCCAGGTGCTACGCGGTCCTGGCTGGAAGAAGTCAGCCTAACACTTTGGTCTTGGGCAGCTTGAAACGCAGCGCGGTAATCGCCGCCTGATCCAAACCGGAGCCGGCCAAATCCAAAATCTCCAGGCCCTGGAACTGCTCAAGCATCGGCGCCGCATCATTTGCGAGCCGCTTACAGCCGGCGAGGCTGAGCCGTTTCAAATGGGGAAGCCGCTTGAGAGGCTCCAGATTTCGCGCGGTGATCGTCGTGCCATCCAACCGCAGCTCCTCAAGCTTTTCCAGAGTCGCGACAGCCTCGATGCCGGAATCGGTAATGCTGACGGACCATAGGCCAGAATCCGTCCGCTGCGATCCACCGAGATCGAGATAGAGCAGGCTCGGAATTTGGCGAAGTGCCTGAAGGCCAACATCAGTCAGTTTGTTACCGGAGATAGTCAGACGTTTGAGATTGGTGAGATTACCGAAGTGATCGATGCCATTGTCAGTCACCTGCGCATAGCCAACATCCACCGATTCGAGCGTGGGCAATCCTTCGAGAAATTCGAGAGTCGTATCCGTGATTTTTGTGCCGCGAAGGTCGATTTCCTTCAGTTGCTTGAAACTCCGGACTACCGCCATCCCTTCGTCGGTTACCAGCTCCGCATAGCGCAGCTTCAATACCTGGAGACCGGTCGCATTCTTCAAGGAACGAACCCCATGATCCGTGATCCGCGTCATCGACAGATCGAGCGACTGCAATTTGGGGATCTCGCCAATAGCCGGAAGATCGGCATCCGTTACCCAGGTCGAACGCAAGTCCAGCCCGATAACCCGCCCCTGTTTATCTTTCAGCGCCGTTCCTCCGGCCTCGCGCGTCCAGGCAGCCGGATCGATCGCCGGGAGGCTGAAAGAGGCAGCGACGAGTAACGCGAGAACGGCCTTCAACTGCGCCTCCGGTTCGGCAGCGCCGAATCACGATCCCACACGATTTTGCAATCCGGCAGCGCCCGGTCCAACGTGGTAAATCCCTTCTCCGATACGGTCGTGTGGTAGAGATCCAGAAACTTCAAATTTTTCATGGTGCTCAAGGTTGGGACAGCAGCATCCGTCACATTGGCGCTGTCCAACCGCAATTCCTTCAGATTCGGCAAGGCTTTCAGCATCTCTATGCCCTTGTCGTCGACATTGGTGTAGTTCAGATTCAGACGTTCCAATTTTGAAAGGGCGGCCAGCGTTTCGACAGCGGCGGTTGTCGCCCGGGTGCGCGCGATGTCGAACTGCTTCAGGTTCACAAGCGGTTTCAACATCAGAATTCCCTTGTCGGTGATCCGCGAGTCGTCCAGCATCAACGCTTCGAGTGTCACTACCGGCGCAAGAGCGGCCAGACCCTTGTCGCCGACGTCGGTTCCCCGCGCATCGAGCATTCGCAGCTTCGGTAGCTTGGCCAACAATTCGAGTCCGCCATCAACAACGTCCGTCTGGGCCACAACCACCTCTTCGAGCGCCTGCAAGGAAACGATGTCACGGAGTGACTCGTCGCGGACCGGCGTTCCTCTCAAGTCGAGTACGCGAAGCAAGGCGAAAGGCGTAAGGCCGGTAAGGCTCGAGACCGCGGTGCCCGCCAGGCTCAGCGAGTTTAATTTCGTCAGACCAGATAACTTGGAAATGCCTGTTTCCGTTACTCCGGTGTAACCCAGCTTCAATTCTGTCAGCTCTGTCAGTCCCGCCAGCTTGCCAATACCCAGATCACTCACTTCGGTCGCGTTCAGATCAAGATGCCGAAGCTTGACGGCGGATGACAGGTAATCCAGCTGGCCATCGTTGATTGAGGTGGCCGTTAGCATTACCTCTACGAGCTGGCCGTCGGCAATGACAGCTTTCCCGCCGAGAGCGTGAATCCAGGCAGCCACCTCTTCCGGCCCGCTGCCGGATGGCGCGCCGATTTTTTCGTCCGCCGCCAAAGATCCTGCGCCGGCGAACTCCACTTCGCAGTCGGGAACGGCCTTTTTGAACGCTTCGACGCCGCTGGAGGTCACTCGCGAGTATCGTACATCGAGCACCCGCAGCCCCTTTAAGGACTCAAGCCGGCTCAATCCGGCATTCGAAATCGTGCTGCGATAAACGTTCAATTCCAGCAATTTCGGCATGCCGGCGAAAACTTCCGCGCTCGCATCCGTCAATCGCGATCCCAGCAGATTCAGCTTGCGAAGATTCACCAGAGGAGCAAGCGATGCCACTCCCCGATCGGTCAGCTTCACTCCGTAGAGATCCAGCTCTTCGAGCCCGGTCAGGCCCGACAGCGCCGCCATGCCGTCGTCGGACACCAGCGTGTCATGCAGGCTCAATCGCCGGAGCTTCTTCATCGCGCCGAGAGATTGCAAAGTCTCATCCGTGGCAGTGCTGTTATTGAGATCGAGCGATTCCAGGTTGACGAATGGCGCAAGGGAATCCTTGCGGATCTTGCACATCGCGCAGCGAAGCTCCTTCAGCTGAGTAAGTGGCGCGATCTGTGCGATTCCTTTGTCCTGCACATTGATGTTCGTCAGGAAATGCAGCGAGAAATGCAGCTTTTCGAGATTCTTCAACCCGGCCAGAAACTTAAGTTCGTCATTGGCATCCAAACGGCTTCCGGCACCAGGGTTCCAGGACTGCCCGGGCAGATAGAGCTCCTTCAAATGAATCAGTCCGCCGATCTTCTCAAGCTCTTTCGGCTCGATCGTCGTACCCGTCAGGTCGACACCGGTTACACGAAACGTATCGCCCGCGGGCAGCTGATCGATCCTGACGATTTGCTTCCGGTTCTCGTCGAGCATGACGCGGCCGTTCTGGCGGATGACCCATTCCGCGGCCGGACGGTCCGAAGCAGAGACGCAAAGCATCCCGAGACCGAGGGCAGTGATCCAGCGTAGGGGCATTAATCCAATTTTAACCCGCGAGCTTCATCGCGAAAGGACCGGTTCCGCGACGGGCGTAATTGCGGGCGAGCGTTTGCGCAGGACGCGATTGCGCGCGGCTTCCAGGTAAAGGTAAACGACGGGCGTCAAATAAAGAGTGAGCAACTGAGACAGCATCAGGCCGCCGACGACGGCCAGACCCAGCGGGCGTCGCGATTCCGCGCCCACACCGATCCCGATCGCGATCGGCAGGGTGCCCAACAGCGCTGCCATGGTAGTCATCATAATCGGACGGAAGCGCTGGATACAGCCCTGATAGATCGCCTCATAGGGGGTCTTACCTTCATAGCGTTGCGCGTGAATGGCAAAGTCGATCATCATGATGGCGTTCTTCTTTACGATGCCGATCAGCAGGATCAACCCGACAAAGCCATAGAGACTGAGTTCCAGGTCAAACAGCATCAGGGTAATCAGAGCGCCAAGGCCGGCCGACGGAATACCGGACAGAATCGTGATGGGGTGAATAAAACTCTCATAGAGAATGCCCAGCACCAGGTAGATCACCAGGACGGCAATGATCAACAGGACGGTTAGCCCGCGCAGCGAGCTTTGAAACGCTTGAGCCGTTCCCTGAAACAAAAAGCTCATCGTCTCCGGCAAACCCAACCCGCGCGCCTGCCCTTCGATCTGAGTGACAGCCGTTCCGAGACTGGCGCCCGGCCGGAGGTTGAAGGAAATGTTCACCGCCGGGAGTTGGCCGGCGTGGCGCCGCTGAGCGTCAATCACTTCGGCCAACTCC
>CAYTVP010000026.1:15100-20772 GCA_964441675.1 uncultured Solibacteraceae bacterium
CCAACTCCCGGCGGTGAACATTTCCTTCAACCTCCGGCCGGGAGTTGGCCGAAGTGATTGACGCTCAGCGGCGCCACGCCGGCCGACCATTGCGTTACCGCCGATAGCGGGACCAGCTTGCCGGTGTTCGATCGCAGGTAGAGGAGCGACAGCGCATTCGGATCACGCTGGTATTCAGGCGCCACTTCGAGGATCACGTAGTATTCGTTCGACGCGGTATTGATGGTGGAAACCTGACGGTTCCCGTATGCGCTGTAAAGCGTATTGGCGATAGCCTCCGGCGTGACACCAAGCGCAAGCGCGCGATTGCGGTCGATGTTTACCGATAGCCGCGGACTGCCGAGGCGCAGGTCGCTTGTGACGTCCTGCAAATCCGGCAGCGTCTTCAGCCGCGCTTCCAGTTGCGGCGCCCATTCGTAAAGAGATTTTGTGTCTACATCCTGCAGCGATACCTGATAGAGGGCCCGGCCCTGCTGCCCGCCGATTGTAATGAGCGGCGGTATCCGCAGGAATGCGTTCACGCCCGGTAGTTGGGCCAGGTCGCTCCTGAGCGACTGCAGGACGTCATTGGCATGCGGCCGCTGCCCATGCTCTTTCAGCCGCAGGAAGAAAAAGCCGGAGTTCGATGCGCCAAACCCGCCCACACCAGAAACCACTGTAGCCACGTGCGGATTCTTCAACACCACCGCGGTAGCCTCTTTTTGCAGCCGCAGCATTTCGGCGAACGAAACGTCTTCGGCGGCCTCGGTACCTCCGAAGATGGCGCCGATATCCTCAGGCGGGATGAATCCCTTGGGCACGATCATGAACAGGTATCCGGTCAGTACCGCCAGCGCGATATTCAGGGACAGCGTCGCCAAACGGTGCCGCAGCGTGAAGCGCAGCGTACGGTCATAGAGACTCAACAAATTGTTAAAGACACGCTCTGACCAGTTGTACAGCCGGCCGTGGCTCTCGCGACCGGAATGTCCCAGGAACCGGCTGCAGAGCATCGGAGTGAGAGTCAGCGAGATGAATCCGGAAATCAGAACGGCAACGCTGATGGTTACGGCGAACTCTCGCAGCAGCCGTCCGACGATACCTCCTAAAAAAAGCACCGGTACAAATACCGCCACCAGCGAGATCGTCATCGAAATAATCGTGAAGCCGATCTCCCGCGCGCCTTCGATGGCCGCCTGCATCATAGGCTTGCCCATCTCGCGATGGCGGACAATATTCTCCAGCATCACGATGGCGTCGTCGACTACGAACCCAACCGAAAGCGTCATCGCCATCAGCGACAGGTTGTCCACCGAGTAGCCAAGCAACACCATCACCGCAAACGTGCCAATCAGGGAAAGAGGAACCGCCAGGCTGGGAATAATGGTGGCCGAAGCATTGCGCAAGAAGACGAAGATCACCAGCACAACCAGAACAATCGTGATCATCAGCGTGAACTTCACGTCGGCGATGGACTCCCGGATCGTTTGTGAGCGATCGAAGTTGATCAACAAATCCAACCCCGCCGGAATCTGTGCGCGAAGAGAGGGCAGCAGATCCTTGATGCCGTCCACGATCTCGATCGTGTTGGTGCCCGGTTGCTTCTGTACCGCCAGGGTCATACCGCGGCGGTTGTTCATCCAGAAAGCCGACTTGTCGTTCTGAACGCTGTCCGTCACCTTGGCAAGCTGCTCCAGGCGTACGGGGCTGCCGTTCCGGTAGGCAACGATCAGCGGGCGAAATCCCTCAGCGCTGCTGAGCTGGCTGTTTGCCTGGACAGTGTAAGCCTTGTTCTCGCCATAAAGAGCACCGGCCGGCAGGTTTACATTGCCGCTCGAAAGCGCCTGCCGAACTTCTTCGATACCGATACCGCGCGAGGCCAGCTTCTCCGGATCCACCTGGACGCGGACGGCATATTTCTGTGTTCCGTATACCTGGACCTGCGCGACGCCGCCCACCATCGAGATGCGCTGCGCAAGCAGCGTCTGAGCGTACTCGTCCACCGTCGATAACGGCATCGTGTCGGACAACAGGCTGAGATAGAGGATCGGCTGATCGGCGGGATTGACCTTGCGATAGGAAGGCGGCGCCGGCATGCTGGGTGGAAGCGATCGTGCCGCCTGAGAGATTGCGGCCTGCACGTCCTGCGCTGCCGCATCGATATCCCGTTCGAGGGAGAACTGAATCGTGATGGTCGTACGGCCCAGCTGGCTGCTGGACGACATGTTGTCGATACCGGCGATTGTGGAGAACTGGCGTTCGAGCGGTGTTGCTACCGTGGCCGCCATTGTGTCGGGATTAGCGCCCGGAAGGCTGGCATCGACCGAAATCGTTGGATACTCGACCGGCGGAAGGTCGCTGACGGGAAGCGTCCGGTAGCCAAAAATTCCAAAGATCAGGATCGCGGCCATGATTAGCGTGGTGGTTACGGCACGCCGGATGAAGAAATCGGTAAAGTTCACTGGCGCCGCCTTGCCGGATCCGGCGGAAGAGCGGTCATCGATTCCAGCACGTCCACCTTGGCGCCTTCGCGTAAGCGAAGCTGCCCTTCGATGACTACTCGCTCACCCGGCTTTGCGCCGCTCATAATCACCGCCGCCGTTCCCTGCGTACGCGACACTTCCACGGACCGCATCTCCGCGGTGGAGTCGGGCTTGATGACCCAGACATAGCGACCATCCTGCGAGCTTTGGACGGCCGCCGTAGGCACGACGGTAACGTTACGTTCCATCGCCAGCCGCAGCGTCACATTGACAAACTGTCCCGGCCAAAGCTGGTGGGTGTGATTCTCGAAACTCCCACGCATACGAATCGTGCCCGTAGTGGTATCGACGGAGCTATCGATGAAGTCCAGTTTTCCCCGGGCCACGAACGGGTCCGCCTCATTCGGAGTGGCTTCGACGACAACCGGGTTCGCCGCCATGTATCGCCGGATTGCGGGCAATGACTGCTCCGGCACGGCAAAAGAGACGTATATCGGAGTTACCTGGAGGATTGTGACTAACGCGGCGTCGTTCTCCTTGATTAAGTTACCTGCCTTGATCGCCACTGCCCCGGAGCGGCCAGAGATGGGCGCGGCGATCTGCGTATATCCAAGCTGAAGCTTGGCGTCGGCCAAGCGGGCTTCCTCTGCACGGATCGCCGCCCGCGCGCTTTCGACGGCGGCTTCGTTTGCCGTCACAGACGCCTCAGCAGCTTCCGCAATCGACCGGGCCTGATCCGTCTGCTCTCGCGACGCGATCCCTTCCTCCATCAGCGATACATAGCGGTCCGCTTGAACGCGGGCCTGTCGCGCCTCGGCCCGGTCGCGAGCGACATTCGCCACCGCCTGCCGCTCAAGGGCGGTATTCTGGGCGAGACTGGCCTCTGCCTGCCGTACACGCTCGGTAAACGGTTCCGGATCGAGCTCGAATAGCAGATCGCCCTTGCGCACATCCTGTCCGTCGCGCAGATGGACCGCTACGATCTGACCTGCGATTCTGGATTTGACAGTGACACTAGAAGACGCTTCGACATTACCAATAGCGCGAATATCAAAAGATATATCCTGCTTCAGTACGTTAGCGACTCGAACGGGCAGCCCGGGCGCGCCGGATTTTTTCTCGGCACCTCCGGCTGCTTGGCTCGGCAGGGAGGGCGACCCACACGACGTGAGCAATAGTAAGGCAAGAAGAACGGCAAAAAACATTCACAGGGACCCGGCTACTGACGATCATCGCACGCCGCCTTCCATTTCTTGGGAGGCCGGACAGTGAAACGGCGCCATTTTCTTACAGTACCCGCCCTCGGCGCCGCGATTCCCGCCAGCGCGCAGGAGACCCGCCGCGCCCGGGCACTGACGCCCAGCTCGATTGAGGTATTTCGAATCCGGGTGAACCGGCGCGGCGGCTGGCTGCTGGTTCAGGTGAAAGCGGGCGCGCTGACCGGTATTGGTGAAGCGTCTCACAGCCAGAACGACCCAAAAGCCGCCGAAGCCGTTCAGGAGGTATTCA
Organism: uncultured Solibacteraceae bacterium; assembly: GCA_964441675.1. Lineage (GTDB taxonomy): Bacteria > Acidobacteriota > Terriglobia > Bryobacterales > Bryobacteraceae > JAPKYZ01. The sequence continues at coordinate 19,072 of CAYTVP010000026.1, forward strand.
GCCTTTTCCGCGGACGTAGCATCTTCGATATCGAGCCGGCCCGGCGTGCATTCTGGCCGCGCGCCCGGCAGCTCGGCAAAGTGGGAGCCTGTGCCTTTAGCGCGGTGGAGCAGGCGCTCTATGACCTTCAGGGCAAAGCCCTCGGCCTTCCCTGCTGGGCTCTATTTGGCGGACAGATCCACTCCCGGATCCGCCACTACGCGAATATCAACCGCGCCACTTTCGACCGCACTCCCGAGGGTTTTGTAAAGACAGCCGAAGCAGCTATAGCGGCCGGCTTCGACGCCATCAAATTGGCCCCATTCGATGGAATGCCCAAGGAAGGAGCTTCCGCCATCCGCGCTCATACCGAGCTGGGGGTCAAAGCTATCGAAGCCGTGCGCCGGACGATCGGACCGGAACGGGAACTGTTCGTCGACGGTCACCACCATTTCGATCGCGAACGCGGATTGGAACTGGTACGTACGCTCGAACCCATGAAGCTGGACTGGTTGGAGGAGATCTGTTCATCAAACGCCGATCTGGCCGCCATCAATCGCGTCAGCGCTGTTCCGACAGCAGGCGGAGAAAGCCTTTTCGGCGTGGAACAGTTCTTTCCGTACCTGGCCGACCATACGGTTGATATCGCGATGCCGGATGTAAAGTACTGCGGCGGCATGGGTGAGTTAAAGAAAATCGCCGCGATGGCGGAAGGCGCGGGATTGCTCTGCTCACCCCATGGACCGGCAAGCCCGGTAGGCAACACTGCGGCGGCTCACGTTTGCGTCTCTATGCCGAACTTCTTCATTCTTGAGCTCGGGTTCGGAGAAGTGCCCTGGCGCGGCGACCTCATCAATCCGCCGGAGCGGTTCCAGAACGGCCACCTGACCCTCTCCGACGCGCCAGGCCTTGGCATCGAACTCAATCGAAAGGCGGCGGCAGCCGTGGCAGTCTGAATGAACCGGCGCCTTCTTACACTCTGCGCAATCGTTCCGGCTCTGACCGCGACCGAGGTCCGCACCAACTTCGAAGGCGGTTCTCTGGGACGAATCGAGAAGTTGTCGGAAACACACTTCCGGCTGGGCGTCAGCGGAGAAAAGGATCAGGACGGCCGCAACCGGCAGGCAAGCTGGTATTACTTTGCCGTGGACAATGCTCCCCGGCAGGAGCTGATCCTCGACATGGTGGACCTGCCCGGCGAGTACAACTATCAGAAGAATCCCGGAGCGATTACCGGCGTGACGCCGCCGTGGATTTCCTTTGGCGACGACCGGAAGACATGGCTTCCCGTGGCAGCCGAGTATGACCCGGCCGAACCCCGGCTTCGTTTACGCATCATGCCAACCGGGCGTAGCTTTCGCGTGGCACATGTCGCGCCCTACACGAATGCCGACCTCGAATCGCTGCGTAGCCGTGCGTTAGATCATCCCGACTTCGCCGAGGAGATTATCGGCAGGACACCGGAAGGCCGGGATCTTCGTTTGTGGACGATACACCATGGCAGCACTGAGGGACGCAAGACGATCTGGTTGATGTTCAGGCAGCATAGCTGGGAGGCTGGCAGTTCGTGGGTTGGCGAAGGGGTTGTCGCCGGTCTGCTGGCGGACGAATCCCTGCGCCGCGATATCGTCTGGAAAATCCTCCCTCTTTGCGATCCGGATGGTGTCGCCCGCGGAGGCGTGCGATTCAACAAGTACGGCTACGACCTGAACAGAAACTGGG
>CAYTVP010000027.1:0-20418 GCA_964441675.1 uncultured Solibacteraceae bacterium
AAAGAATGTCGAGGACATCGCCGGGATGCCGAATTGATGGCAGGCATTCAAAACGCCCATCGCCTGTGCGGCAAGCGCCACCAGCAGCAGAAAAGGAAACATGATTCGCGTCAGCTCGACGGCCAGCTCGAACTTTCCCGGCACAGCATGAAATCCCGGCGCCAAAAGGTTAACGAGGTACGGACTGAAGAGCACGCCCATCACGCAGAGTCCACCCACAATCAAGATCAATGTAGACGCCACAAGATTGGCGAGGTGCGCCGCCTCTTCGCGGCTCCGCTTGGTGAGGTACTCGGTGAACTTCGGAACGAACGCGGAAGATAGGGCACCCTCGGCGAAGAGGTCCCGCGTCAGATTAGGAATCCGAAACGCAAGGACGAAGGCATCGTTTACCAGCCCGGCTCCGAACAGCCGGGCCATTACCAGTTCGCGGGCCAGTCCGCTGATCCGGCTCAGCAGTACGGCGGCCGAGACAATTCCGGCCGAACGCGCCACGCTCGGGGGCAGGGGATCCGGCTTACTGGCCGTATCGCTCAAGAAAATGCGCCACGGTGAGAATGCCGGTGTAGTAGTTCGACAGCCGGAACTTCTCGTTTGGAGAATGCAGTCCATCGTCCGGCAAACCGAATCCCATCAGGATGGTGGGAATCGACAGATTCCTGGCGAAATCACCGACTACCGGAATCGATCCGCCGCAACGGGCGAACACGGTTTTGCGGCCAAGCATTTCAGCGAATACTTCGGCGGCTTTCTGAATTGCTGGATGATCGCTTTCCACCAGCAATGGCGGGCTGGCGCTCAGCACACGCACCTCAGTGCGGATCCCCTTCGGAGTATTGGCCGCCACGAAACTCTCGAGCGCTGCGACGATTTTTTGCGGATCCTGATTCGGCACCAACCGCATGCTGATTTTTGCCGATGCCCGCGCTGGAATTACAGTTTTCGCGCCTTTTCCGACGAATCCGCCGGCGATGCCATGAACCTCAAACGTTGGACGCGACCATATTCGTTCCAACACCATACGGTCCGGCTCGCCCGTCAAAGCAGTGGAGCCGACTTCATCGCGCAGGAACTGTTCCTCATCGAGCGCCAGATTCCTCCAGCTTTCGAGCTCCTCTTCCGAAGGATCGACGACGTCATCGTAAACGCCGGGAATCAGGATCCGCCCGTCGGCATCCTTCATCTTCGAGAGCAGCTCTACCAGCCCGAAGACCGCGTTGGGCGCGGCGCCGCCATAGGCCCCAGAATGGAGATCCCGCTCGGGTCCATAAGCTTCGATTTCTGCATAAAGCAAGCCACGCAGTCCGAGATATAGCGTCGGAACGCCGTCTGCGTAAAGATTGGTGTCGGATACCAGCGCGACATCCGCCTTGAGCTGGCCGCGGTGAGTTTTTACGTATTCGGCGATGGACTCACCGCCAACTTCTTCCTCGCCCTCGACCAAAAATTTGACGTTTACCGGCAAGCGCCCGTTGTGCAAGACCATCAAGGCTTCGACGGCCTTGATGTGCAGATACATTTGCCCCTTGTCGTCGGCGGCACCACGCGCGTAGATGTTTCCATCCCGCAGGTCCGGTTCAAATGGCGGGCTTTTCCACAATTCCAGCGGATCGGGCGGCTGCACATCGTAGTGCCCGTAGCAGAGCACGGTTGGTTTTCCGTCGGCGTGCAACCAGTCTGCATACACCAGCGGGTGGCCGCGCGTTTCGATGACCGCTACGTTCTCAAGACCCGCCGACTTTAGCTTTTCGGCGACATATTCGGCAGCGCGGCGGACGTCGGATTTGTTTTCGGGGAGAGTGCTAATCGACGGGATGCGCAGGAATTCCAGCAGCTCGTCCAGCATGCGCTGCTGATTGGATTGAACGAAGGACTCCAGTGTCGTGGCCAAACGATGATTATAATCTCCGCAAAGAAAAAGGACGGTAGGCGAACCTACCGTCCTTTGATGAATCAGGAACGACTCGGATCAGAAGTAGTACTTGAATCCAAGCTGAACGTTGCGGGCTCCCACCTTTGTGTTGTTGATGACACCGAAGTTCGCATTCCCAAAGCTGCTGTTGGAGGGGTCGGCGAAGATCGGGGTGTTGGTGGCGTTGCTGGCTTCGAGACGAAACTCGAAACGTTGCCCTTCCTTAGTCCGGATGCTCTTCAATAGAGCTGCATTGAGCGTTCGGATGCCAGGCCCGCGATATCCGAGATAGCGCGGAGCAGTGCCGAACGTATCGGGCGCCGGCCGGCTGAATGCATCCACGTTGTAGTAGCCGCCCAGACGGTCCTGCATGCTACCCGACGTAGACGGATCGCCGATCAGGTTCGGCCGCTGCGTGCCGTTCCAAAGAACGCCGCCATCGAGACCGATCTGAAGAGGATTGCCGCCCTGCGCGGTGTAGAAGCCGGAAACCTCCCAACCGCCGATGAAGGCGTCCATGACGCGTCCGGCCTGATTGCCGAACTGACGGCCGGTGCCGAAGGGCAGCTGATAGGAGCCGGTCAGGACCATGCGGTGCCTAATGTCATGGGCCGAAAGTGATTTTTCCAGCGCGCGGTTGAGCGGATTTTGCATCGTCGTAGTTCCGCCCAGCCATGACGTATTTCCCGAGGCAATGGAAGAATCGTCGATCATTTTGGAGAACGTGTAGTGACCGAGGAAGGTGAAACCCTTCGAGAAGCGCTTCTCATACTTCATTTGGAGACCGTGATAGTACGAATTGGCTGACGGAGGTTCTGACGTGCCCGCGCTGGCGCCGTCAAATTGTGGCATGGGGCGGAGAAGCCGGTACAGCTGCGCAGTCTCGCCGCTCAGGTTGACCGCCTGCGGATTGGTAATTTGTCCGTAGAACGGATTCGCGACACGAGCTTCGAGGTTGTTGCGGCCGATTCCCCAAAGGCTGGGATCGAGCGGCGAGAGGCTCGTGAACGGATAGAAGAGGTGGGCGCCGCGGCTGCCGGTATAGTTGATTTCCACGACCGCCTGACCCGGCAACTCTCGCTGGATCGAGAAGTTCCAGGAGTAGTATTCCGGATTTCGATTGAAGCCCGGAACAATTGTGCTTCCTCCCATTCCGATGTAGGTTTCCGCGCCCTGTGAGCTGCCAGGAGGGATGACCAAACCTCGCGGATAGGGATCATCCATAGTTCCGAATAGTGTCCGGTTCGAGTCCAGGGTCCATGTCGGCGTCGAGTTCGAATTGAAGCCCGAGCCGGTGTGGCCGTATACGGTGGAGCGGGAAAGCTGGTATAGCATTCCCCAGCCGCCGCGGATGGATGTTTTGTCATTCAGTGCGTAGGCGAAGCCGATGCGGGGGCTGAAATTGTTGTAGTCGCCGTTGAACGGTGAGCGATGATTGTCGTCCACAAAGCGATACACACCACGCGTATCGTATCCCGGAGCGGATACAGAGGACTGGGCGTCCAGATCCCAATAGCTCTGCCGGTTTTCCGCTTCCCAACGCGGGATATCGAACTCATAGCGCAGACCGAGGTTCAGCGTCAGTTTCCGGGTGAGCTTCCAGTCGTCCTGAACGTAGAAGCCCATGTACCGCGACCGTGAAAATACTTTCGGGTCGATATGGAAGTCGCCGCCGCGGCCGAAGCCGAGCAGCATGGATGCGAAGCCGTTGCCCTGCAGATTATTTCCCACGTTGGTGATCTGGCGGGTCTCCTGCGGATCAAAGGACTGGTGACCGGAAGGATAGCCGGGCTGAGCATAATCCAGCCTCGCCTGCCGCATCTCGGCGCCAATCTTTACGTTATGGCCGCCCCAGATTTTGGTAAGTGAACCGGATAACTGCTGATTCATTTCCTGGCGGTCCATGATCAGCCATCCTTCGGTTCCGATTGCCGTGTAGCCGCCATTGGGCGAGAAGCGCGGAAAGACTGAGTAAGTCGCGGCATCCTTCAAATACTGCGGCAGTCCCAGGCTGGTGAGATCAAATGGCGCCTGTGGATCGCGGCCATAGTTGGAGTAGATAAAGCCATATCGCACCGTCCAAATGGTGGTGGCGTTCTCCACGCGAGTAAAGTCCGTCACGAAAGAATTTGTCCGGACAAAGCTGGGACCGGCCCAAGTGACTGCGGGGTTGCCCTCGCCGAACAAGTTGGGCGGCGTGCTATTGCTGCGCGCGTGACTGAAGCGTCCGGTGATTCTCGTTTTATCGTTGAAGTTGTGGTCGCCCTTGAAATCCATCTGGTTGGCCAGGCTTGAGGTCGTTCCCTGAGAAAACCAGTTGTTTTGATTGGTAACCGGATTGACGTTCTGGTTCGGCGTCGGGAAATACTCCATCGCTGCCAGTGCAATCGGATGCATCCGGCTCCTCGGAATGATATTCCCTGCAAACGGAGCGCGGACGGTCTGACCCTGAGCGTTTACGGTCGTATTGTACGGATCGAAGATCTGGATCATCTGTCCGTTGGACTGGAATGTTTGCGAAAAGTCTCCTTCGCGCTGTGGCAGTGTGGGGAAAGTGGCCGTCTGGCTGCTTGGCTGCGAGTTCTTGGTGCGCTCGTAGGTGGCGAAGAAGAATGTCTTGTTCTTGATCACCGGACCGCCCAGCACGCCACCGAACTGGTCGCGGCGAAAGTCCGGCCGCGCATTGCCCGCCCGGTTGGCGTTCCAGGCGTTCGCGTTGAAGGCATCGTCGCGCATAAAGTAATACGCGGTTCCATGGAAATCATTGGTGCCGGATTTGGTCACCATGTTCACCACAGCTCCGCCAGTCTGGCCATATTCAGCCGAGAAGAAGTTGGTCTGCATTTTGAACTCCTGCACCGCGTCGACCGAAGGCTTGTACTTCAAGTCCGTGATGCCGGAGTTCTGTTCGACCGTAGTTACCGTTACGCCGTCGATCAGAACGTCGGAAGTCGAATTGCGCGATCCGTTGGCGACAAAGTTCGTGTTGGCGTCACCCTGGCGTCCGGCTGATCCGACCACTCCCGGTGTCAGGTAGGCCAGCGACAGCGAATCGCGGCCGATATTCGGCAGCGTCAGCATGTACTTGTTCTCGATCACCTGGCCCAGATTCGAAATAGTGGTATTCAACAATGGCGCCGCGGCTTCCACTTCGATAGTGGTGGCCATATCGCCGACCTCCAGCTGAACGTCGATGGTGGCTTGCTGTTGCACCGCCAGCGTGAAGGTCGTCTGCGAATACTTCTTGAACCCGGGTGACTCGACAGACATGTTGTAGCCGCCGGGTGGGAGTGCAGTTACCACATAGCGGCCCGCTGCATCCGTCGTAGCGGGGTGAGGAACATTCCTCTCCGCTTCTGTGATAGTCACTTTCGCGCCGGGGACGGCGGCGCCTGTTGAGTCCGTAACTGTACCGCGAATAGCCGCGGTGAACGATTGTGAGTAAAGCTGCGCCGTGGCGACGCCTATAACTGCCAGAAGCCGCAAGGCGTTTCGCCTACGCATCATGGCGTAAAACTTCTTCATGAATGAATCCTTCTTGATTGGTGACACGTGTTTTTGAGACACGAGGTGTTAATGCAAGGATGTGGAATGCCAAACCTTCCCCAAATCCCAAAGTGACAGCATCATATCAGATGAAGCCCCTTTAAGGCAGACCTAAAACTCAGATGAAATCCCTTTAAAGCAAGCCTAAAAAGTACTACTTCCTTACCGATACCGGTTATGGTTCCCGCCGGATGACTGCCAGGTACTTGAGATTTCGATAGAGTTGCCGGTAATCCAGGCCGCAACCGACGACGAAGGCATCATCGATTTCGAAGCACCGGAATTCCACCGGTACGTCCACCAGCCGGCGTGAAGTCCGATCGAGCAGCGTGCAGATGCCAAGCGAGTTCGGGCCGCGTGCCGACAACATCCGCAACAGATAGCGGGATGTCAGGCCGGTATCGACGATATCTTCGATCAGGAGGATGTCCTCGCCTTCAATCGGTTCGTCAAGATCCTTGGCGATGCGCACCGTACCTGGATTGTGCCCGGCGAAGCTCGAAATCGAAAGAAAATCGATCTTGACGGGGATGGTAATTGCATGCGCCAGCGCCGTCATAAAGAAGACGCTGCCCTTCAGCACGGAGATCAGCTTCAGCGGTTTTCCTTTATACCTCTCAGATACTGCCGCCCCGACCTCCTCGATTCGCTGCTGGATTTCCTGCTCGGTGAAGAGAATCCGCTCAACGCTCAAGCCGGTCATCGATTAAGCGGCCGGATCGGCCTTTCCTTCGAGGCCGTGTTTGAACACCAGATTATCGAAGTCTTTCTGATAAAAGATCTGAATCCGAATGCCGGGATAGAGCTGCTTCAGCATCTTGATTTTCCGGTTCTTCTTTGTAACTAACGATTGTTTCATCGTGGTGAGTTCTACATAAGTATCGAACTCGGGGAGATAGAAATCCGGCGTGAATGCTTCAATTACCCGGCCATCGGGAGCTACCTCGATGGGAAAGCTACGTGGCTCGTAGTCCCAGGCGATGCGATAAAAATCGAGTAGATTGGCGAAGATCTCCTCGCTTGGATGAGAGAAGTGCCGCCGCTTGATCGTGACGACGCCAGGCGGAGGCACACCGTGTCCCGCCAGTGCCAGCCGAGCCTGGAATTGCAACTGGGCTTCGACGGAAAACGGCAGCATTCCCGCCTTGTCGAGTCCGGTGATACGGGCGGTGGTTGCCAGAATCTCCGCCATATCGTCGGTGGTGAGGTGCGCTCCATTCAACACGACATCGAATGCCTTTGCTGAGCGGACGTGCCGTCCTCCGCGAACTCGACCGCGGAGGCGCGCCTTGGCGGTGTCCCGATCGAGGTGGTGATCCACCATCAGCGCCCCGATGCGCACGGATTCCGGCGCCGCAATGCGGATTCTCAACACAGTGCGCACGTCGGGAAACAGGCGTTCGGCGCCGGCGCTAGAGATCATCAGATGCTGCTCGGTCGCAAGGCGCGCCAGCATCGAAGTGGCGACATGCCGCCAGGCTTCTTCGGGAAGCGCCACATGAGAAAACTCCCGATGAATCCAGCCTTCCAGTCGTGTGTCTGTAATCAGCTCGAAGGACAGGCGCTGCGCGGCGAGCCGGGCCACCTCTTCATGGCGGCTCCCGGGCTCGCCCGATACCGTGATCAGGCTCACCTGGGGTGATGATAGCGTAGCGGTGTGATTGTGTCGCGACGTGCCTTCGCCGCCACGGCAATGGTGTTGCCGCGGGTGTGGTCCCAATCGAAGCAGTTACGGGCCGACGTTGCAGTGATCGGCGGCGGTGTGGGCGGCTGCGCCGCTGCCCTGGGCGCCCTTCGCAATGGGTGCAGCGTTATTCTAACCGAGGAGACGGACTGGGTGGGCGGCCAATTGACGTCGCAAGCTGTGCCGCCCGACGAACATCCCTGGGTCGAAAGCTTCGGAGGCACCCGGCTCTACCGCGGCTATCGCGCCGCCGTTCGCGATTACTACCGGCGCAATTTTCCGCTGCGCGCCGAAGTGCGATCCCAGCCGGGATTTAATCCTGGCGGAGGCAGTGTTTCACGCCTTACGCATGAGCCGCCGGTCTCGCTCGCTGTGCTGGAAGCGATGCTCGCGCCATGGCTTTCATCCGGACGATTGATTCTCCTGCTCCGCCACCGGCCTTCCGCCGCGGATGTGCAGGGAGACCGGGTCCGCGAGGTGCGCGTGCGCGATCTCGAAAGTGGAGCCACACGTACCATCGCTGCGCCGTATTTTCTGGACGCCACCGAGCAGGGAGATCTGCTACCCCTGACGAGGACGGAATTCGTCACTGGCTTTGAATCCCGCCAGGCCACCGGGGAGCCATCGGCACCGGAAACCGCGCAGCCGGACAACATACAAGCATTCACTGTTTGTTTCGCCGTGAGCTATCACGCGGGGGAAGATCACACCATCGACAAGCCAAATGAATACGAGTTCTGGCGCGACTATATTCCGACGCTCCGCCCGAGGAACTGGCCCGGACACCTGCTGAGTTGGGAAACGTCGCATCCGCATACGCTCGAACCCCGGGCGATGAAGTTCGATCCCACCGAGGTGGAACGCACGCCCGGCCCGACGAACCTGTGGCTCTACCGCCGTATTCGGAATCGCACTATTTTCGAGAATGACGCCGGAGCCGACATGTCGCTCATCAATTGGCCGCAGAATGATTACTGGCTCGGCAACCTGCATGGCGTGCCGGAGGACGAAGCGGCGCGTCATCTGGCGCGCGCTCGCAACCTGTCGCTCTCGCTTCTGTACTGGATGCAGACTTCTGAAGGTTGGAAGGGCTTACGCCTGCGGCCGGACCAGACGGGTACCTCCGATGGGCTGGCCAAGTATCCGTACATCCGGGAATCCCGCCGTATCCTTGCCGAGTTCACTGTTGTGGAGCAGCACGTCGCCACCAAAGCGCGCGCTCCTCGCGAGACCGCCGAGGAGTACGCGGATTCGGTCGGCGTGGGCAGCTATCGCATCGATCTTCATCCTTCCTCGGGCGGCGATAACTATATTGACGTCAGTTCGCTGCCGTTCCAGATCCCGATGGGGGCGCTGATTCCCCGGCGGGTCGACAATCTTCTCCCGGCGGCAAAGAATCTGGGTGTCACTCATATCACCAATGGCTGTTACCGTCTGCATCCGGTGGAATGGAATATCGGGGAATCGGCGGGCGTGCTGGCAGCGCACGCTATCGCGGTGGGCGAGACTCCGCGTGCCATCCGCAACAGCGAGAAGCGCCGCGCGGAGTCCCAGGAAAAGCTGACCGGGCAGGGAATTGAAATTGCCTGGCCGCGGCTAACCCCGCGCTAGAAAGTTCAGTGCTGCCGAAGTCAGCGCCTGAACGCCCAGCGGCAGTACATCCTCATCGAGATCGAATTCCGGAGTGTGTACCGCGTGCACGAACCCTTTCGATTCATTGCGCACGCCGATGAAGTAGAAGAAGCCGGGAATCTGCTTCTGGTAGTAAGAGAAATCTTCCGCTACCATCTGCGGGCCGATCTGGCGGACGTTGTTTTCGCCGAAAACACGCGCGAGCGCCGGAATGGTTTGGGCCACCAAAGCCGGATCGTTGTAAGTGACCGTGCCGATGTCCTGTACATCGAGCTGGTAAGTTCCGCCGAGCGCCTTCGTCACGCCGTCCAGCACCTGGTGCATCATGCTGATGGCGCGATCGCGCACACCGGCGTTTAAGGTTCGCAGAGTGCCCTTCAGTTCCACGCGGTCGGCGATGATGTTCGCGGCAGTTCCTCCGTGGAACGATCCGACGCTGAGCACCAACGGGTCGGATGTCGCGATGCGGCGGCTGCGAATCGTCTGCAGCGCGCTGACACACTCCGCGGCAATCACCACGGCATCGATGCCGTCTTCCGGACGCGCTCCGTGGGCACTCTTGCCTTGAATCGTGATAGTGAAGAAATCACCCGAAGCCATGAAGGCGCCGGGGCAATAATCGACGCTGCCGGTAACAGTGTTCGGCCACACATGCTGGCCGATGATGGCTGCCGGTTTCGGATTCTCGAGAACACCATCATCAATCATTTTCTGCGCGCCGCGCCCACCCTCCTCCGCCGGCTGGAAAACCAGCTTTACCGTTCCGGCGATTTCGTTGCGCATCGACTGCAAAACTTCAGCGGCACCCATCAGCATCGTCGTATGCGCATCGTGACCGCAGGCATGCTTCACGCCCGGATTCTTCGATTTGTAAGGGATGTTCTGCGCGCTCTCATCGATCGGCAGGGCATCCATGTCGGCTCGGAGAGCCACCACCGGGCCAGGCTTTCGGCCGCGCACCAGCGCGCTGACGCCCGTCTTCGCCAGTCCGGTCCTGATGTCTTCGAGTGCCAGCTTCTTGAGATGCGCAGCAACGATTCCGGAGGTGCGAACTTCCTGATACATCAGTTCCGGATGCATGTGGAAGTCGCGACGCTGCTCGATGAGCCACGGCTTCAGCTTCCGGGCGGCGTCGGAGATCTGGCTGTCGCGATCGGATGCTGGCAAGGCGATTGCGGCTGCGGCGGGAATGGTCAGAAAGTCACGGCGTCTCATGAAAGACTGTCTTTAGCGCAGGATACAGCTTTTGATAGAGCCGGTGGCCCAGGGCGTAAACGGCTTGGTCGCCGTCGGGTGCGACAGACGAGACTTCCCGAATGATGGCGCGGCAGGCATCTTCGACCGAAGCAAACAGCCCGGTCCCGACCATTGCGAGCAGCGCTGCTCCATACGCAGATCCTTCCTGCGTGTCGAGCGTGGTTACCGGTTTTCCGAAAACACTGGCTAAAATCTGGCGCCAGAATGGTGACTTCGCACCGCCGCCGGACGCTCGTACGGTCTGAGTCTCAACCCCCAGTCCGGCGATAATGTCCAGGCAGTCCTTCTGGCTATAGCTGACTCCCTCAACTAATGCGCGGATCATATGAGCGCGACGGTGGCGCGCAGTCAGCCCTACGAAGGCGGCGCGGGCTCGCGCATCCAGCACCGGCGTCCGCTCGCCCATCAGGTAGGGCAGCCACAACAGGCCCTCGGAACCCGTTGGAGCCTCGGAGGCCTCCCGCATCAGCTCGTCATAGTTAACGCCGGGCGCCAACTGGTTGCGAAACCACTGCAGGCTCAACCCGGCTCCCTGTGTAACGCCCATTACATGCCAACGGTTCGGAACAGCATGGCAGAATGTGTGAACGCGGCCTAAGGGGTCGTAGGCGAGCTTCTCCATGTGCGCGAACACTACGCCCGACGTGCCGAGAGTGCAGGAGACGAGGCCCGGCTCGACGACCCCGTTGCCGACTGCCGATGCCGCCTGATCACCTGCGCCGGCTACAAGCGTTGTGCCGGGATTCAGCCCGGTGGCTCGACCGCCTTCCACCGATACCTCCGCGCACGCCGCCGGCGACTCAAAAACAGGCGGCAGGATCTGGGGATCCACTTCCGCGGCCCGGCACATCTCCTGCGACCAGCGGCGGTTCATCACATCGAAAAGCGAGGTGCCCGAGGCGTCGGCGCAGTCGATCGCGAGCTGACCGGACAGCCGAAAGCGGACGTAGTCCTTGGGCAACATGAGATGCCGTACCTTCCCGAACAGATCGGGCTGATGGTCCCGCACCCAAAGGAACTTGGGCAGCGTAAATCCGGTCAGCACGGGATTGGCGGTCCATTTCAGGATGTTCTCCGGCCCGGCTTTCTCGTTCAGGGCTTCCACCTGCGGCTGGCTTCGCTGGTCGCACCAGATCAGCGCCGGCCGCACTACCCGATGCGCTTCGTCCAGCATTACCGCGCCATGCATCTGCCCGGAGAATCCAATGCCATGGATGCTCACCGCGCCGACGCCACTCTGCGCCAGAACGCCGCGGATTGCTTCCTGTGCCGCGCGCCACCAGTCGTCGGGGTGCTGCTCTGCCCAAAGCGGCTGGGCCATCTCGACATCGGCGTGGGGAGCCGTCACACTGCCCGCGATCCGGCCGGATTCCTCCACCAGCAAGGCGCGCGTGCCGCCGGTGCCGACATCCAGTCCCATCCAATACGGCATTATCGGTCTCCAAGGCTTTGCGTGAGGAAGGGAAGATACGCGGCGCCGTAAAGTCCAGCGTTATCTCCGAGCTGCGCCTTCGTGATCGTCGTTTTCGTATTTCGAAATGTGAACGACCGTTTCCGCACTTCGTCGAGCATGGCTGGCGCAAAGTAGTCCCAGGCCGGCAACGGCCCCCCGCTCAGCAGATACAGCGGAAAGTTGAAAATGTTCACGAGCGATGCGAGGGCAATGCCCAGCGACCGCCCCATATTTTCGAAGATCATCAGCGCGCGTTCATTTCCTTGCTGTGCCAACTCGTAAACGCCTTTCGACGTGACATCCTCGCCCAGTCCCAGCAGTCGTCCCATGGCCGCAATCGCCGAAGCCGATGCGTGTTTTTCGACACAGCCCGTATTGCCGCACCCGCAGGGAATCCCATTCGGCACTACCGTGATGTGCCCAAGCTCTCCCCCCATTCCCACCGCGCCATGCAGGATCCGCCCGTGGTGGATAATCCCGCCGCCGATCCCTGTGCCGAGTGTTAACAGCACCAGGTGGTCGACGTCGCGGCCGGCGCCGATCCACTTCTCTCCGAGTGCCGCTGCATTGGCATCGTTTTCGAGGATCACCGGAGCACCCAAACGTTTTTCGATTTCGTCCCGCAACGGAAAGTTCTCCAGAGCCACCAAATTGTTAGAGCCAACGATGAAGCCGCGATCGAGCTCAATAAAACCCGGAACACCAATGCCTACCCCCGCGAATCGTCCGGTATGTTTATCCCGCATCGTTCGAATAAAATTCACGATGTCGTCGATCATGGCATCGCGGCCTCCCTGGAGATTCGTGGTTCCGGAATGCCGGTTCAGGAGGTTACCGTTGCGGTCGACCGAAGCGGCACGGAGATTCGTCCCGCCCAGGTCCACTCCGATCGAAAATTCTGTCATCGCATCCGAGCGTAACAAACCGCTCAAAGTGCTATTATCAGACGCCTTCAGATGGAACTTGACCGCGCGGGCGAGCGTCCTTATAGTCGAAGAAAAGGTAAAGGCCGGGCACTACCCAGCTGACCTTGTTGATCGTGCTGGCCGTCCGGTCGATATGCATAGGGAGATAAGGAACCTCGCATGATCGTCGGAGACAGAAAATTCGTTGAGCTTCCTGGCGAGAGAACGCACGAGTTGCCGCCTCTTCTAGTGAGATCGTCACCAAAACGCCGCCTCGACAAGGTGGTTAGCATGGCCGCGGATATCGTCGAAACCGAGGACATGATCGCCACTCTCAATATTGAATCCCCGGACACAGCGCAAGTAGAGCACGATCGCCGCAAAATGGACCTTGCGCTGAATATGGTGGACCAGTATTTTGGGTTTGTTCAGCACTGGCAATGGGGTGAGTCCATTCTGGAATGGATCCGGCAATGCGAGGTGACGTTCGACCTGAAAAGCGATCTTCGCCCGCTACTCCGAGCCGATGTGTGGCCGCACGCCGGACGCTCCAGCTTCGTCAACCTGCTTTTTGACAAATCCGTACGCCCCGAGGGTGTTGAACTGGAGCGCGCAGTGGGCACGCGGCTGACATTTCGTCATCCCCCACCAATTTCTTGCTTTTCCAACCAGTTTCTGTTTTTCTTGAACGATAAAGTGGCACACTCGGCTTACGACGCTTGGGCTGCGATGTCACCTGACCCGGTTTCTGCATTCCCGCCAGAAAGGTTTCGGTTTCAAATTGTGGAGATGTAATCTCCCAAAATCTAACTAAAAAACAGAGAGAAGCGGCGAGGGCGATGCTACGCTATCACTTCGATGCCGCAACTCAATCTTGCCGTTGCTGGATTAGGTTTCATGGGCGTGACACACATGAAGTCCATAATCGGCTCGGATGTCGTTCGCCTGGCTGCTGTCGTCTCGCCGGATCCGAAGAAGCGAAGGGGGGATTTCTCCGCAGTCGGAGGCAATCTTGATACGACTTCGGAACAGCTGGATCTCTCTGAGGTAAAAAAGTACTCTCGCCTGGAAGAGGCACTAGCGGATCGCGAGATCGATGCGATCGATCTTTGTCTTCCGACAGATATGCACGAGCCAGCCAGCATCGCCTGTTTGCGCTCCGGAAAACATGTGTTGGTCGAAAAGCCGATGGCGCTCGATCCGGCGGCCTGTGAGCGGATGATTGGCGAGTCCCTGAGAACGGGCCGAGTGCTGATGTGCGCGCAAGTGCTGCGTTTCTTTCCAATGTATTCCGTGCTGCAACCCGGTCATCTTCTTGCCGGACGGTTTCGCCGGCGCTGTTCAGCCCCGGGCTGGGGCGGCTGGCTGAAGGATAAGGCTCGTTCGGGCGGTGGTGTCTTTGACTTGCTGATTCATGATGTCGATACCATGCTGCATCTGTACGGTGAGCCGCTTGGTGTTACCGCTACCGGTTATGAGGATCTGGAAAAAGGTATCGATCTGATCGATGCGCAGTTTTCGTATTCGGGCTTTACGATTGATGTTTCCGGCGGCTGGCACCCGGGTGCATACCCATTTTCGATGGAGTACACCATCGTCGCAGCGAACGGCACTTGGGAATACCGGCTTCAGGACGGCGACCCCGTGTTTTATGGCGTGGACGCCGAGCCCGTCGTTTTAACGCCGGAATCCCCCGTGGATGGCTATCGGGCAGAGATTGAGTACTTTGCCCGTTGTGCCGCTGCCGGCGCCCGGCCGGAATTGTGCCTGCCGGAGGAATCGGCGCGCGCTGTCCATTGGACGAGAAAAATGGAGGAAGCAAGGAATGCTTAAGATTGGAGTCCTGTTTTGGGCGGATGAGGAGCCGCTTCAGAAAGTTCGGGCAGTCAAGGAACTCGGTGTGGACCGTGGTCAGCTGGCTATTCCCGGAGAGTATAACCTCCAAAATGCTGCTCAAACGTGGAGATCCGCCATCAAGACCGAAGCCTTTCTGCTCTCCACCGTGGTTGCGGCTTATCAGGGCGAAGACTATGCGGACATTCCGACAGTCGAGAAAACGGTCGGATTTATCCCGGAATCGACCCGGGCCGCGCGCGAGCAAAGAACGTATGCCGTTAGTGATTTCGCAGCCGGATTGGGGGTGAAGTCCATCGCATGTCATGTCGGTTTTGTTCCCGAAGACCGCACCAGCGCACTTTATATTGCTGTCCGGGATCTTGTTCGCAGGATTTGCGATCATGCAGCGGGGCATAATCAGACCTTTGCGCTCGAAACCGGGCAGGAGCCGGCGAACGCACTGCTTCAATTCCTGAACGATGTCGACCGGGCGAATCTTGGCATCAATTTCGATCCGGCCAACATGATCCTCTACGGGACGGGCGATCCGATCGAGGCCCTCGGGGTCCTTGGTAAACACGTCGTTTCGGTTCACGCCAAAGATGGCAATTGGCCGCCGAAGGACAAACCCGGCTCTCTGGGGACGGAAATGCCGCTAGGATCAGGTTCCGTCGGCATCCCACAATTTATCTCCAAGCTGAAGGAAATTCAGTATTCCGGGCAGGTCAATATCGAACGCGAAGGCCAAACGCCAGAGCAATGGCGTAAGGACGTCGCTGCCGCAGTGAAGTATCTTATCGAGCTAATCTAGGATGCTAGCGGGCGGCCGGATAGCAGCCGAGTACACGGATGAAATCCGCCAGTTCGCCCAAGTGCCCGAGTGCATTTTGCACCTTCACGTCATTTGTATTACCGAGAAATTCCAGGTAGAAGAGGTATTCCCACGGTTTGCCGCGCATCGGCCGTGATTCGATCTTCGCCAAGCTTAGATCGCGCAGCGCCAGTGCGCCCAGGGCACGAAATAATGCTCCGGCAGAATTGTTAACTGAGAACACCACCGAGGTCTTCGCGTCGCCGTCAATTGAGATCGCTTTCGTTCCGCGGCGCCGGATCAGGAAGAAGCGCGTATAGTTTTCGCGATCGTCCTCGATGGATCGCTTCAGTATCCTTGCGCCGTAGATTTCCGCCGCGACCGCCGACGCGATGGCAGCAGCCCCCGCCGGTCTTCGTTCCATAAGCATCTTCACGCTGCCGGCCGTGTCGTAAAACGACTCTCGTTTCAAGTGTGGATGTTCGGCGAAGAACTTTAAACATTGATTCAGCGCCACTGGATGGGAATACACTACGGTGACGTCTTTCATCCGCATACCAGGCGTGCCGATCAGGTTGTGCACGATCCGTACACGGGTCTCGCCAATAATTTCCACGGGAAAGTTCAGTAGATGATCGTAGTTCTCGTGAACGGATCCATGAAGAGTGTTTTCTATAGGGATAATTGCCCCGGAGGCTTTCCGGCTCACGACGCTTCGGAAAACATCTTCGAAGGTAGGGCATGGGAGGACCGGTGTATTCGCTCCGAGAAGCTGCTGTATGGCTTTCTCGCTGAACGCACCGCGCTCGCCCTGGAATGCGATCTGGCTCTTGCTCATTAGTTTTTTGAAAGTAACTTCGGGAACCGACGCAGTAAAGAAGATGTGAGAATCCCCGATGCGTTTAATAGTACGGAATGTCCCGTCATTGTAATAGTACGGAATGTGCCTTTTTGGTGCCACCACCGCTATGTTGGTCTGAAATGAAGCGTTGGATAGGCGCCACTTATGTCCTTTAGTGTCCTTCTCGGCCCAGCGGTGTGCGTTTACGAACTCATTCGGCGATTCGACGTGAAGAAAAAGGAACAGCACCTCTCCGGCAGCGCCACCTAGTTTTCAAATTTGTCCTCTTCGCGAAAATCGTGTTCTGATTTCAGAACAGCGCTGAACCTTACCTGCTTTACCAGAAGGGCTAGGTGTCGTTATAATGCGTTTTTGAAACACACTGGGATTTTGCCCACCGCCACCTGTCCCGGGAGCGCCTAAGCATGGAGGACGCGGGTCAAAAATTAAAGCGGTCTCGAGAACGGCTGAACCTTCGCTATCGCGACGTGGAAGAGCACAGCCAACGTATCGCGGACCGTCACAAGAACGACGAATTCGCGATTGCCTTGAGCCGGCTGGCTGATATCGAGAACAAGGGTACAGTACCTTCGATCTATCGGCTCTACTCGCTCTGCGCGATTTACCGGCTCGACATTATGGAAGTGCTCGAGTGGTACGGTGTCAGCATTGCCCAGCTTGCAGTGGATGCGGCAGCCATCGATATTCAGAAGACGCACCCGATCAGTCTGGCAGCGAATGGCCATGGCGAAGTGCAAATGCCCCTGGCTATCGACCCGGGGTTGGATTTTCGAAAAACCACCTATCTCAGCCGGTTAATTCAGCGGTGGGGCAAGCTACCGCTGATGTTGCTGGATGGCCTCGATTTAAAGAATCACCGCTATGCGTTTATCGGCTCGGAGGACTGGTCGATGTATCCACTGCTCAGTCCCGGATCGCTGGTTGTGATTGATGAATCCAAGCGAAAGATAAGCAACACCGGCTGGGCTAACGAATTCGAGCGTCCCATCTACTTTCTCGAGCATCGTGAAGGTTGGGCGTGTGGGTGGTGTACGCAAGTGGATGGGGCACTCATTCTGCAGCCGCATCCGGCTTCAAACGGCAAGCCAATTCTTTATACTCCCAATCAGGTGGAAGTCGTCGGCCAGGTTACCGCCGTCGCGATGCAGCTGGACCGGCGCCGTACTCGTTCCTGAGCATCTCCAGATGCGTCTCGAGATCGAGTAAGTACAGCTTCCGCTCGTCGTCCAATGCCGATGATGGGATCAAGTTGCGATAGGGAGCCAGACGCTGCCATGTTTGCAACAAGATACGCTTAGGCTGATCCAGCATCGAGAGATAAAGATCGAGATCGGCCTTCTGCTGTTCCATCCGAAAAGTTAACCATTCGGCGAAAGCCCTTTCGTGGCTTTCCCTTAGGGCGCGATTTGCCTCAGCCTCTCCGAAGATCGTAGCCAGCCCATGATGATAGTACTGGTCCGTCGTTACGTCCCGGAGCGACGACAGATACACTAACCGTCCGAAGAGTGACGGAATCTGGACAAGCGTTCTAGCCCACAGATCGGACGACGCAGTCCGATCCCATATCTCTGAGCGACGGTTCGCCATCGGCATCGGGACTCGAGAGAGTCCACCCGGTAGTGTAACAGCAAAAATGGATTGTATTGCCGAAATCGTTCGGACTAGGGTGTTTTTCAGAATTCACCCAGTTCCAAATAACGAAAATATCAAGCACTTACGCAAATTCCTTCGCCTTCCCCGGTACAGTCGGCAATGTAAGCGTCGTTGATCGGCGCGACAACAAAAAAGGGAAAAAACAACATCATGAAAAAGTTAATTGCGTCTTTGCTGCTGACCTTGGGCTTCCTCACTGCCAGCGCGACCACGACGCCTTCGTTCGACATTCCCCTGCCGGGCTGCTGGGACAACTGCAAAAAGTAACTTCCCTCCCGGGAGTATTTCGACGTCGTTTTCGTTCGCTGGGCGCGATCTTTGTGGCCGCCTGTTATCGTGGCCGCCACACGTCGAATGTAGTTCACATTTCCTTATCTCCTGCCGATTAGCAAACTTAACGTGCCGTTGTCATTAAGGAATCAACCTGCGGGAGGCTGTGTTAAGCTCCTGATGTAGATTCGCGGTGCGGTGTGATAAAGGGCGATGGAGAAGAACCTCTTTCTACTGAGTTTGGTGCTCGACACGCTCCTGGCACTGCGTCTATGGCGCTCAGGATTGCTGGCAAGCTACCGCTGGCTCTTCGGCTACGCTCTGTTTCTTGCAATAAGAGCGGGAGTTCCGTTAGCGTTAGGTTGGTCCGCGAGCGAAAGCGCCGCCTATAGGATATGGTGGGTTGCCACCGAAATAGTCGTCTGGATTCTGCTAGTTGGCATTATCCTCGATCTCTGTTCCACCGTCCTCCAAGAATTTCCAGCACTTGCCAGTTGGGTCGGAAGGATTTATAAAAGCGGCTTGGGTGTGGCTGTGGTTCTCAGCCTCACCAGCCTCTTTCTATCTCCCACTTCGGGTCTTGAACTGTCGTACGTAGCAGTTCTTTCTGTGCAGCGGGTTGTCCTGGCCAGTCTTCTGCTCGTGGTGCTGTTGTTGATGTTTGCGCTCATGTGGCTCCGCGTGCCATTGAAGCAGAACACCATCGCCCACGCCAGTATCTTCTTCATTCACTTCCTGACCAAGGCTGGAATCGTTCTCATTTTCCAGACGATCGGGTACAAGGTGCTGCCAGGGGTGAATCTCGGGCTGGTGATCACGTCGATCCTTTGCACGGTTGCCTGGATTCTGTTCCTCACCCCGTCCGGTGAAACCTCAATTGTCCGCGTCGGACACCAGTGGAATCCCGAAGAGGGTGAACGGCTCGTCCGCCAGCTCAGCGCAATTAACCGTGCTCTTGCCGAGCGCGGCGAATCCAATCCGTCCCATCCGATTGGAGAATTAACCAAATGAGTTACATTCTGGGACCAAAGTTCGATTGCTTTTCGCCTTTACGTCAGATATTGTTTGGATGTCACCTTTATGGAGACCATGGAGTATATTAATAATCCGAGTTTGCTTGCAGGCGGCGCGGTCACCGTTGTCCTGCTGGGTGCATTTCTGTTCGTTTTGCGCTCCCTGGTTTTTTCCCGCAAGGACAGACCGGCTGGCTTTGTTTTGCCTGACGTTCGTACGGAGAGATACCGGCCGATGGTCCGGCTTCTATCCCAGGACGACCTGGCTTTTTTGAAGGATCAGGCTGGCTACACTCCGGAATTGGGCCGCCGATTGATGGAGGAGCGGCGTCGACTAATGAAGGCTTACCTTCGTGCACTCGATAACGATTTCCAAGCCATCTATTCCGCGGCGACACAATTGCTTGTCCTTGCGCCTACCGATCAACCCGAGCTTGCGGCGGAGCTTTCACGTCAACGGGTGGAGTTTTTCAAGGGTATGTTCATGGCCCGGCTCAATCTGCGCCTGAACGCCTTCGGTATTGGCGAAGTCCGGGTGGCTTCCCTGGTGTCTGCCCTCCAGGTTGTCGAAGGGCAGTTTAATCACCTCACCAATATCGCTGCTGCCCGTTCGCTGGCATAGAACTGGCATTAAAAATTAATCCCAGAATCGCCCGTTGGCATCTCGCCGACGGGCTTTTCTATTTCGGACTGCCCTTTTCCTGCCGGATCGCTAGGAGAAAGGTAGTAAGTGCCTTTCTTGCTTCAAGATATCGCGGAAAAGCTCTCTCGGCGATACGGAACTCGCGGGTGTGGATCCGCCGCTTTCCGTTCTCCTGATATTCCGGATGAACCATGTGAAGCATTTCGTGATACATCACGTACTCCACCACGAGCGCCGGTGCCTCCGCACGATCCAGAATCCGGCTCAAAACAATGGCATTGTGAGACGGGTCATAGTGCCCCAGGCGGGTTCTTGATTCCCTCAAACTCCATGTCAACCGCGGCTGAACCAGCGCACCTGCGAAAAACCTCGCATTCAGCTGCTCGAATAACTCCAGCAAGTTGAACCGGCTTCCAACTGGTGTGCCGCGGTGCTTATACCCGCGCTCCCGGCGAACATGGTGCATTTTCGCCCGGATGTCGGTGCGGTTTAGCCAGTGCCTGTACTGTTCCCGATGAAAAGACGCCGTTCGCCTGCGAAACAGCTTCGCCAGCAAGATGTGAGCTAAAGCCTCCGCGATGGGCGCGGGCGCTTCTGCAAGGATGTCGGACAATCGTACGAGTAAAACTCCCTCCGAGAACCGGACTATCGCCGACGCCCCGACGAACTTCCTGAATTCGACACGAACGCCCGAGAGCGGCGATCTCGGCTTTAATTCCCGAAAAACCCTCTCGTATGTTTCGGGTAGCGTCTCAAAGAACAGAGTTGTCTGAATGTTTGGGGCACGCCTGGCGCCGTGCGTCTCGACTTGCATACCTCTGCTAGGTAACATAACAGCTTTGGGCGAAAGCTCTTCTCATCTCGAAGGAAACTCTTTATTGACCCCTTTTTTGATTACCCCCAAGATCACTGCGGTTGGTGGCTGGGTGCCGGAAGACCGG
>CAYTVP010000028.1:0-14782 GCA_964441675.1 uncultured Solibacteraceae bacterium
CGTGTCGCCACGGCGGACACGCTGCCCGGGAAGCACTTCGATTCGCGAGAGGTGGGCGTAGTAGGTATTGCAGTTGGCGCCGTGATCCACTTTCACAATCCGGCCGTAGCCACCACGGAATCCGGCAAACAAGACGATCCCTTCTGCTGTCGCACGGACGGGGGTGCCGCTTGGCGCGGAAATATCGACGCCCATGTGAAGCGCGCCCTCTCCGGAAAACGGGTCGGTACGCTTGCCGAAATAGCTGAGAAGCTGTCCGCTTACCGGCCACAGGTTGGGCATGAATGCCGTTCGCCGCCAAAGGGCCCCGCCACTTCCCGGCATTGCGAAATTGGCAGATCGAAGGAACTTGAGCTCCGCCAGCGACTCCTTCAGCGTAGGAACCAGCGGCGCCTCGGCAATAATGCTCGGCGGGCCCTCCATCTTCGGCTTTAGTCCGAAGATCGTCGACACCTCGCTAGCGTACTGCTGGAACGTGGCCAATTGTTGATTCTTGGCATCTGCTTCCTTCCGCAGGTGGTCATAGCGAGATCTCAAGTTGGCTACTTCACTGCGTAAATCGTTGTAATTACTAATCTTTAACAACATTCGCGCGTAGCTTGCCGCAAGGCCCACAGCCGACACGGCCCCAAATACGGCGAACGCCAAAATGCCATAGAGCACGGCGTGCGGGATATGTATCCGCCGTAGGCGCCCATGGAGCGAATGCGCAAGAACTACGATGAAGTACGATTTCTGCAAACCTGATTTTTTAATCTAACGCAATTGTAAACGATGTTAGCCAGATGGATTCAAAGGGTATCCATCTGGCCCTCATTCCCGCAGAGGCGGCTCCTGTCCGCCCGATTCATTAAGACACGTCGATCTCCCAACCCATGCCGGGACGCTCGTTCGGTTGTACGTAGATCCCTTCCGGGCCGCGTGTAACGCGATATTGCTCCTCGAACATGTCGTAGACCTGCTTGGGACCACCCGGCGCAGGCATAAACATCTCCGCCCAGGGGCTCGTGATGTTGGCCTGGATGAAATGCAGAGCTTCGGAACGGCCGCCATTGTGGGGAATCACCGGAATGTCGTAGGCCGCACCCATCGCGGCGATTCGCCGTAGCTCCGTCAGGCCGCCGCACCAGTTAATATCCGGCTGCCAGATCTGGGCGGCGTTGTGGTCCAGGAGATAGCGGAACCCGTATCGGCCGTACTCGTGCTCGCCGGTCACAATCCGTGTCGATTTGATCCCTGCGTTCAGACGGCCAAATCCGGCGTAATCGTGGGGCTGAAGAACTTCTTCCATCCAGTAGACACGATACGGCTCCAGCAGCGCCGCCATCTCGACGGTGTAGCGTTCGGTCCATGCCATCCAGCAATCCAGCATGATCTCCCCATCGGGGCCCAGCGCTTTGCGGGCGCGTTTTACAACTTCCTCGTTCCCGCGCATTCCCGCCTGCCCATCCGCTGGTCCATGCGGCATGGCGAGCTTTAACTTCTTAAAGCCGAACTCAACATGCTGCTCGATGTCATTTCCCGTGCAGTAGGAAGGAATCCGTTCCTTCGTCTCCCCGCCGATCAAACGCCAGACGGGTTGATTCAACGCTTTGCCGACGATGTCCCAGAGGGCCAGATCGACACCCGAAATGGCATTCATGGTGACGCCCATGCGCCCGTAGTGCATGGTTCCGCGCCACATGATGTCCCAATTGCGCTCGATATCAAAGGGATCGCGCCCGTTGAGAAGCTTCGCCAGGTGGCCGGTAACAATCTGGCCGCCGCCCGCCCCTCCGTTCCCGTAGCCTTTGATCCCTTTGTCGGTGGAGACTTCCACCATGAACCCGCTTACGCCACCGCGATCCGGAAAATACGACTCGCGGCGCGCTTTGTATTCCGGATAAACGGACATCGGGCTGGCTACTTCGACGCCTTGCGTCGACCAGGAACCAGCGGCCGGTGTATACGTAGGAGGTTTTCGCCGCGGCTGAGCTTGCACCAGGCGAAGGCCGGTGATCTTCAGCTTGGAGGGTCCGGCCTGCTGTGCAAATGAAGGCATCGCCATGGTTGCTGTCCCCAAGGCGGCCGACTGGAAGAATTGACGTCGCTGCATCGGTCGCATTGTATCCGAGGCGGCGCGAATGTTCCAGGCTTAAGGTTGGGGGAGAGATGAAGAACCGCCGCCCAGCCTGCTTCCGCGGCGCCGCAGAAACCGCTGTGTAGTGGAATCCTTCTCGCGCGAAAACTGGCGCGCCGCGCCTTCAAGATACGGACGGAACTCACGCATCCAATAGCGACCGTAACCCTCACGATGTATGCCGCTCAGCGTATCCGCATAGTGGTCGAGCAAGCCGCGTCCGATCACGGAACCGGCACGCCATCCCCCGGCTGCGATTACGCGCGACAACCAGATCGCATTCTCCGGTAAAGACCGGACCGCCGAAACCGCGAGGACCGAAGATAAATCGAGCACCGAGCGTTCCTGCCGCTGCGCCTCCTGTTTTAGTGCCCGCCAATGGCCGAACAGACGCTGCGGGTCCGGCAACGCCGCCCGTGGCAACCCGGAGGCATCGGCCCGGAGCTTTGCCCACTCCTCGCGCAGCGAAGCAATGTCGAGCGGCGGCGTATTCACTGTTTCCGCCAACCGTCCGCTGGTGCGCTCCAGGCCGTCAAGTAATTGGTCCACGCTGGTATAGGCGCCGTTTCGATCGAGCAGTCCCTGCTCTTCGAGCGTCTTGGCAATGTCTTCGATCAGTTCCCGGCCGCCGCCCGCCAGATCGGAAATCGCGGCAAACACCCATACCGGCGAGGCGTGGAAAGTGAGGATTCCAGCCAGCTCGACTACGTTGCCGCTGGCGCGCCGGATAAAAAAATCGGCGGGCAGCGGCTCGTCTCCCGGGCGGACGCTCGATTCAAATTCGGCCACATTCTCGATCAGGAAACGGAGCGTGGAATCGACCAGCGATTTGTAGAGGCGCGAACGCCGGAGGCGTGCGGGAAGAACAATTTCTCCAATCTCACGCGCAGCACCCGCAGTCAGTCCCGTAATCGAGCGGACAACGCGCTCCGGTAACGACAGAAGGTAGCCGCCCGCGTCCTTACGTTTCATCGAGCTTCTTCAGTTTGTCATTTCGTCAGCCCGCAGCCGAACGGCGGGGTCGCCGATCACAATGTAGTTTCTGGCATCGTTGCGGGCAACGTAGCGGTTGGCCAGCGCGGCGCTGGTCACCAGCTGCGACGCAAACGCCTCGCGCAAGTTCTGCGTCTCCTGCAGTTCCGCCGAAAGCACCGCCCAGCGAAGATTGAACTCGTCGGTGGCATATCCCAGCCGGTCGCCTTTGAGGATTCGCACCATCACGTTTCGCATCTCCTGCACTTGGGGGCGGCTGCGGCTGTTCTGAAACGAATACGCCCAGGCGCGATCCACATGCGCGAAGGAAGCCAGGGCGCCCTGAAGCAGCATTCGCTGGGGAAGCCGCGCCAGAATGGGTTCGGGAACCAGCTGTTTAGGCGGCTGATCGAGGGAAGTGCCAAAGTTGTCCTCCTTCGGACAGCCTCCCCCATAGCATGCAAAGAAGAAATGAATCAGCCCGCTGAGTGACGAATCCGGCAGGTCCGCCGCCGTCAACAGATGCTCCGGTTGGGTAGGTCCAAATCCGGGCCAATCCTGGCAGAGAATCGCGCCCTGTTTTTCTCGCAGTTTCGGATCGTCCAGGTTGAAGCGAACTCCGTGCGAACCGGTAAACAACAAGGCCGGCGGCCCGGAGGAATCCTTACCCGACAGCATGTTCAACAGTCCCTGTTTGGTCGCGTCTTGCGCCAATAACGGGACGACTTCAAAGCCGTTATAGCCGTTGAGAGTTCGAACCGTTTCCGTACCGGTGACGATTGGTTTCACCACCTGGTTGTGCAGAAGGCCGGTGGCCCGGTCGCCCGCGTTTCGGGTTGCAAAGATAGCCGCCCGCTTCTTCTGCCGCACCTCCTGCGCGGTTTCGTAGACGACAACGTTTTGCGCATAGATGCCGTAATCTTCCGGGGTATCGAAATCGAGCCGCCCTACGCTCCAGTAAAGGTCGAGAAAATATTGGAACTCGAACGGAATCTCAGCCGGTGATCCGACGAGCAGCACGTAGAGCGGAATACCCTGCTCCGGGTCCACGATGGACAATCCCGCGCCCTGCCGTTCCACCCATTTCCGCACGTCGTCCGACGGCTGAATCCCCGACAAACCTTCGAAGATTCGAAATAGTTTCTTGTTGTTGACCTGCTTTTCGCGATGCTCGATCAAAGGCGCGAGAGCCTTCTTGATTTTCGGGTCTGCATCCTTGGCGAAAAGAACGCACCACCCCGCCTGATCGAGGCGGTTCGGATCGACGTCGGCGATCGCCAGGTGTTTGTCCGCGCCGGGGGCTCCGCGTTGCTGAACCGAAAGTTGATCGCTCTCGATCCTTTCGAGGTCCGACTCTGTCACGCCGGGGATTACGTTGCCTGTTTCGGCCTCGATTCCGAACGGTAGCGGCAACTCCGAGGGCTCGAGGTTGCGATCGTCAGGCGGGGTTTCCGGAACCTGTCCGTTAGCCAAGGGTAGCCGCCTGCCAGAGCGCGTGCGCCACTTCCGGTCCATCGATGTCCGAATGCGCCCCCGAAGAACCCGAACCTTTCGCTATGTACCGCGACGATTCGAGATTGTAGATTCTGCCGGGCTGGAAGTTGTACGCGCCAGTGGATTCGAGCATCGACTTCTCCACCACTCCGGTCAGCCCGCGAATGCCAAACGCTCCGATCGCTCCATATTTCGGGAGCTTATCCGGATCGAAATCGGGACTGGCGAGCGATGCGGCGGACGCCAGCGGATAGAAATTTCCTACCGCCCGATCGTGCACAGACGTTGTGACAAGCACTGGTCCGCGAACCGACCCGCGGCGGATTGATGGATGGAAGTATCCTTGCCCGCCGCCGAATGGGATTTGGCCGGCGAAAGCCCAAAGTGAGACCGCTCCCTGCACGAGCGCTAACGAGTCCACCGGGCGCGGCAGGGATTTGGCCGCTTTTGCGCCGCCCAGAATGGAAGACATTACGATGCATCCGAAGCTGTGGCCCATCAGGTGAATCCGCGCGGCCGGCGCAGCGTCCATCAACCCGGCGACGAACTGATGCATTCCCGATTCGCCTATCGAGCGGGCACGCTTTTTCATCGTCCAATAGGACAGCTGGCGTAGCGGCGAAAGAATGCCGCCCATGAAACCGCCGCCGAAATCCGCCGCGCCCGCCGCGGTATTGGCGGCATCGAACGACTGCTGGGCATCGAAAGGTTCGCCGTCGGCATCGGGCGGGCCGGATGGGCCTTCAGCCTCGTAATGCATCAGTTGCGCCAGTTGCTGATAAGCCGCCGCGGCATCAGGCGGCAATTCCGTCGCGGCCGCATCGTCATAGTGAGCCTGAATAATGGTCTCTAATAGCGGACGCGCAACTTCGTCCTGGTCCAGCCGGTCCAAGTAAATCTCCACCAGCCGGTCCGGGGAAATTGCCTCCCCCTGCGCGTCGAACGAGCCCTGCCCGAGTTCTTCATCGCCCCACGGCAAGCTTGGCCAATGCAAGCCAATCCACATCGGGCGAAAATCGGGACCCATGGCTTCGCGATCTGCCCCCAAATCGAGCATTGCCTTGATCCAGCGGTTGTATTGATCCTTAGCGGCCACGACGTCGCCTTTCCATCCATGACTGAACAGAAAGACATGCGACGGCGGATTCTCTTTTGCTTGTTCGAGCAAAGCCTCGGAGAACAGGCCGCCGCGGCCGTCCGGATCCTTCCGGCTCTCGCTTCCATTTTTTTCAAAGGCAAGCAGAGCATAGTCGACTTCAGTATTGGGAATTTGTGTAAAGGGCATAAGTTTGTACGGCTACGATTTTGCCGGGGACTCTGGCGGCAGGTCGTAGAAATCACCTTTCAGGCCTCCCGTCACTCGCCAATAAATGGCTTCGCTGATCTCATAGCTCAATTGATTCAGCTGGGGCGATTGAAATGGATCGCGCTTTCTGGCTTCGGAGTTTCGTGATTCACGCAACCGATCAATCGTCGCGAGCGTTCCGATGAGTCGAAGGCTTTCGAGCGCGTACCGGCGGAGAACGTTTCGCTCACTGTTCCGCTTAGGCACCCGGAGCGATCCCTGGGAAGAAGGCTTGCCTTGCCCGGTGGCGATCCACTCAGCCAGCTCCCGGTAATCCGTCTGTCCGAGCTGGGCTAGCGAACGCAAGGCCACACCTTGTACTCGAACGTTGTCATCATGCAGGCATCGATCGAGAAAACGCAGTTCGTCAGAGCCGGGATCGGAAATACCCAATCGACCCAGAATATAAGCGGCGGGCAGATGGAGTGCGGGATTCCGCCGCATTCCTGCTACAACGGACGATGCCACCGTTCGCGGATCGCAAAAAAGTACCGCATCCGCGATGGCCCACATCGTGTCATTTTCGATCGACGGGTCAAGAATTTGCTTCGCCAGGAATTCGAGATTGTCCTCACCGATAGCGGCGAGGGCAAAAGCGGCGATTGCGGGAAGCCCTTTTTCCTTGCGAAAGAAGATTCTCTTCAAACTCTCGGAGTCGTTCGCACGCCACGCCTCAATGAGATCCGGGATGGACTGCACGCCGGAATTGGTGAGCGAATCGATATGCGCTTCCGCTTCCTTCTGCATCGTCATCAGAACCTGTAAGGCGGCCTGCCGGACACCGGAAGGGTGGAACGTCAAGTTGCCGTCAGGATCGATGTAGGTCGGCTTGATTGCCAGCGACAACAGGTGGGGAATGGCTTGCGGATCGCGGAGCAGCCCGAGAGTCGCGGCAGCGCGAACTCGCGGCGCCGTTGTACCGTCCTGGCAATTGCTCGATCGAAGGATCAGACTGTCGAGAACCTGCAGAGACACATCGGATGCAACGGACTTTCCGCAAAGGTGCGCTTCGTTGATGCAGCGCGCGGCAAGAAAAGTTTGCTCCCCGACGCTGAGGTTGTTGCCGGATAGAATTCGCCGAAGAAGCTGATCCGGCTCATCCATCAGCCCCGTCAACAGAACAAGCGTATCCTCCCAAAGCCGGACGCGGCTCCAGCGCCCCAAAGTGGCGGTAACATCGTCCAGCCGCCGCTTCATCTCGGTTGGATCGAGACTGAGCAAGTGCTTGGCGCACCAGAACGACTGAAATCCGGGATAGGCGAACCGGACGCCATCTTCATCGGTGGGCGCAAGCATTCGCGTTTCAAGCGCGGCATTGCGCAACTGTTCGAGCGGAACTTCACGGCGCCCGCGCGTCTCATCCAGGAGTTCGTAAAGCTGCGATCCGGTCAGCCTCTGCAGCTTAAGCGTCTGTAAGGTCCACGCAATATTGCCCAGAAGATCCTGGACAATCCGCCGGGCGCCCAGTGTCCAGGGGACGCTGGCGAAGTTGCTGTTCACGACCCGTTCGATCACCTGCGAGCGGGAGCCGATGCTGCGGCTGGGCTGCCGGATCAGAATGCTCAACAGCCACGGGACGGTGGCGAGATCGAAGAGATTGGAATGCTCGATGACGTGCAGAAGCGGCGCGCCTGTTCCGGAAGGCAGTCCGTGCAGGAACTGGCCTACCGAAGCCGGGGTCATCAGCTGAACCAGAAAGATCGCCGCCGCCGGCTTTTTCTCGGCGCGCAACGCCAGCGCCGGAATGTGATCCAGAGAATACTGATCGAGCGTGGCAACTACAAAAGCGTCCTCTCGATTCTCAATCAGCTCTGTCAGGTTTTCGCAGGCGAATGTGCGCCTTCGATTGTCCGTCTCTTGATCGCCGTCCAGAAATAGCACGAATGGCTGGGACAGCCGCTTGGCAATAGCCGGAATGGACACCTGGCCATCGATCAGATCCCCGAAGGTCTTTGAGATTGCCTTGGCGACGGATTCTGTCGCCGTCACATCGGCCGGCTCGAAATGGCTCATTCGCACGAGAAACGGCAAAGGCCCGCCCCGGGACACCTTCGCGGCGTATTCGGTATAGAGACTGTAAAGTTGGGCTGTTTTTGCGCGGCCGTTATGGCCCGCAATGACAATCAGATGCGAATCTGATTCCGGATTAGAAATCTCAGCGGCGATAGCTTGACTGAGACGTACTCGCGCGCCGGGGGGACTGGTTTCCGTTTGGAACGATACTGCCGATCCGAGCCGGATCACTTCAATTGGAAAAGGAGTCGCAACATCGGGAATTTCGTGAAGCTTCGCCGATACGTCGTGAACAGCGGAGAGGACAGCATCGGCCTGCCACAGCGGTTCGGCTCTCGGAGCCAGGAAGAGGGCCGGGATCGCCCAGTTCCCGCTATCCAGACGGTAGAGTGTTCGGCGTCCGGCATTCACCGCGCTATGGGCTGAGCCGGTGGTCAGCAGCGTTTCATAGAATTCCTGCGCAAAACGCTTGGCATCGTCCATCAGGACGTAGTCCTGCATGGCGACGACGGCCGAAGCGACGCGAGCCACCTTCGGCGCCAGTCCGCTGAACACATTCGTTGTGCCGGGGCTTCGCGTAGCGCTCTGGCACGCCTGCAAAAACACGAGGCGTAAGCTCCGTTTGCCGAGAGGTGGAAGAAATTGGTCCTCGGCGATCACCTTCGATCGGCCTTCCGAATCTTCGAGCAGCAGGCTGGCCTTTCCGTCCCGAAACGCTCCATGACAGATGAGATGGAGGCTATCGACGCCGCTAATGAAGTCCGCAATCGATTCGAGCGTTGCGGGTCTGGCGGCAACGTCGTAACCTGCTTCACGAAGCGGATCAGCCAATGCCGCATCGATCCGTCCGAGGATTTTGACGCGCAACAGTCCTCTGGCTACCAGTGAATCCCAGGCCCCGCGTAAGTTGGCGATCTCCGCGGCAGTGTCTATCGGGGCCAACTGCGAAGATTGTCCGAGTGTGGCCAATTCAACGGGCGAGGCCACCACCAGGAGCAGGCGTAGCGGACCATCTCCGGGAGCCGGCAGCGCCGGCGTCTCCGAGGGGATCAGCCGCGACAGCCCGTACTGGGAGGACGCGGCAAATGCTTCCTCCTCATCCCCGCTTGAAAAGATGAGCCGCTCCCACAGCACACTATGCGCGGGAGTGGCGTCGGCATCAACTTCAATGCTGATGGCGACTCGATGGCCATCCTTCCCGCGGGCGTAGGAAAGCGCCCGCCGCAGGCTGGGCTCGCTGAACAAACTGGCACCCAAACGGCGGCCATATTCCCACGGACGGCTATCGGCTTCAATCAATTCCTCAAACGGAATCCGGACGCTCGCGCGCAACGAACCACCCCCGTCCAGGCTGATTTCGATCGGGAACTGATCCGGCTGGTCCGGGCGTGGTGCCCGAATCCGGAGAAGAAGATTCGTCGATGGCGCGGCGGCGGCCATAGAAGCTTTCGGCGGGCGGAATCTACAGGCTGGTCAATCCGCTCGTAGTGAACAAAACTCCGAGATTCTCTTCCTCTTCCTCGACGCTCTCAGGGGCTTCCACGTCGAATGCCAGATTCTGGCTGGCTTTCGCTCCCTTTAGCGTCCATCGTCCCCCAACAAACGCGATGACAAACGCCTTGAAGCCGAATGTGATCGGCTGCGGACCCTTGAATGTGATCGCCGACTCGTCCTGGCCGCCCGATTGGACCTTAACCTTTCCCCCGACGGCATTCTGTAAAGCAGGGACGTCCAAGGCAACGCCCAGATCCTTCGCGGATGTGGCGGTGATCGTTACGGTGTCGGATTTGAGAACATCCACGATCAGAAACGCCTCTCCGTCCTCACCCAAAAAGTAGGACGACACGAGCGGATTCGCGGACTTCAAATCGCCGCTGGCCAGGTAGTTTCCTGCATCGAGCGGCAGAACCGCGGTCGAGGTGACATTCGAGTAGGTGAACTGTACGCGGCGCGCGCGGTTGAAGACGGTGTCGAGCGTGGGCATTGCACCGCTGAACCCCTGGATGGCATTCGCCAGAATCCGCAAACCGATCGACAGCTCCAGCTTGTCGGAACGCTTGTTCTCGATGTCCGGTAGTGCTGTCGGCGCGCCGGGTGCGGGTACGCTCTCTGTCGTATTCCAAATGCTCGAAAGATTGCCCAGCATTTCGAGAGACTGTCCGCGCCCCAGAACTTGCATCGGCTCGATCCCGGGCCGCGGCAATCGAATGACGTTATATCCGTACTGGTTCAGGTACGTAAGACTGGAATCCTTGCAGATTCCCATAGTTGTTTCTCCTGGATGGCGACAGCTAATCCGGCCGCACAATGTTCGCCGTCACGGCGAACGATACACCCGGTTAGTGTATACAAATGCGGTCGCGTTTCAAGAGGAGACGTTACCACGGCGTCCGGAGGCGCGGGGTTTCGCGGCGCGTTCGCGCTCGTCCCTGACGAGGAGCAGGCCAATGAGCACTCCAAAGGTGGAAGTGAAGGCGAGATAAGAAAGCGTCATACTGAGCGCGGCAAACTGGACGTTGCGTTCGCCCCAGAACGATCGCACCGCAACGGCATCGAAGCTCAGCCGGTTGATGCACTCGGCGTTCGAGATGCCGGCGAGACATGGCTCTCGATCCGGACGCACGAAGCCAACGAGGAATGAGTAGGATTTTTCTCCGCCCAGGTAAGGCACGGGAACGACAACCAGCGTGTTTAAAACCAGCAACAGGAGAAACGAAACGATGCCCGCAGCCGCGGTACGCCGGAACATCGTACGCAACTTTTGTTTGGACACTTTCTCACGCGCATACCACTGTACGGCCACCGCCACCAGTCCCATCAGAGCCCCGGACAGCGGAATGGCCATGTTTTGCAGTGAGACGGGCAGAAGGTGAAGCAGCGGGGCAGCCAATGGAATGTCCAGCCGTCCCAGGAACGGTGCGAGGCCAATGGCGACGCCGATGCCGAACCCGGCAACATAGCGAGCAAAGCGGGCAGCCAGGCGGGTGGGCGGACGAGGGGTCGCGGTCACAGTACTACGGGCCGGTATGAAGAGAACAGAACACTGGCGCGCCCGCGTCTGCCGCCGGCGTCATGGCGCATCGGAGCAGTGTGCCGCGTTCGTCCACTAAGTTCAGGTCGCCGGAAATCGTTTTGAACCCGTTTTTCGAAACCGTGTACCGATAGTAGCCGCGGTAGACGTTGGTCAGGCTGGCATTCGTTGCCGTAGTGCGCGCGGGGCTGGTCCGCAACGTGGCCAGCGACACGGAAGCACCTTCGGG
This sequence comes from uncultured Solibacteraceae bacterium, assembly GCA_964441675.1. Taxonomy (GTDB): domain Bacteria; phylum Acidobacteriota; class Terriglobia; order Bryobacterales; family Bryobacteraceae; genus JAPKYZ01. The sequence goes on from CAYTVP010000028.1 coordinate 11,204, forward strand.
AACGCTGGTTACGCGAAGGTCCACCGCTAGGCGGTCGACGGCGGAAAGCCGTTCGATCAATTCCTGGATCTTGCTGATGAAACTTTTCGACTGGGGCATCGGCACACATGCCCGTCCGTCCCCGGTCTTCCAGGTTGCTTCCGGCACGGCCGGAAAGTTGCGGTCGATATAATCCTGCATCGCGGCCAGGCGCGGGTCGGACGTCGATGCAAGCCCGATCCGGACGCGATCGGACCATGCCGCCAGCAGATCCTTCAAAATGCCCGGGCCTCGCTGCGTGGTAACACCGGGTAGACTGGCTCCGCGTTCGGCCGCCGACTGTGCCTCACGCAGCGCGCCGCGCCAGGCTGTCTCCAATTCGCTGTCCGTCGCGGAGCCGTCGGGTTGGGCGGTTGCCGGAGCGGAAGCAACACCGATGCATGCCATCAGAGCAAGCCAGCGCATTTGTCTATGAGGTCAGATTCTACACCCGGCGAGGGCGAAATTCTCGGGAATTTTGAGGACAATCCAAATCGCAGGCCTGATATACTCAGCACGGATAAGTCCTTACAGGAGCAATAGCTAGATGCCGCGAATTGCCAGACGAACGTTTCTTCGAGGCGCGGGTGTTTCGCTCGCACTTCCGTGGCTCGAAAGCGTCGCCGGAGCCGCTACCCCTACCGAGGGCGGCCAGCTATCGGAGCCGCCGCTTCGAATGGCCTTTATGTTCATGCCGAACGGGGTGTGTCCGGAACGTTGGACTCCGCCCGGCGAGGGCGAAGAGTACGAAATTACACATCACCTGAAACCTCTCGAGCCGTTCAAGAAGGACATTCTATTAATCGAGAATCTTTGGAATCGGAATTCGATCGGGCGGAACGGGCATTGGCCGAAAGTACCGATCTGGTTGTCCGGCGGCTATGTGCAGCGCACCACTGCGGACGATCTCGATACCGGCGCCGTCTCGGTGGATCAGTTGGCCGCGCAGAAGATTGGCGACCGGACTCCGCTGCCCAGCCTGGAGCTGGGATTGGACGCCCCGCGCAATGGAATCGATGTCGCGGGTGGAGGATTCGCCCGCTTGTATGGCTCGTTCATATCCTGGCGGGATCCGCACACGCCGGTGCCGAAGGAGATCGTGCCGCAGCTGGCGTTCGACCGGCTCTTCCGTAACCGGCGCGCGCCGGTAACCTCGAGTGTCAACGCGAACGATCCGGCCTTGCTGAATGCGCTACAGCGCGACGATGCAAGCGTACTGGACGTTGTACTCGATGGCGCGAAAAAGCTGCGGCAAAACGGAAGCGCGTCCGATCGGGTTCGCCTGGACGAGTATTTCGAGTCCGTCCGGAACGTAGAGCAGCGGCTCGAGGCAGCGCTGCGGCCGCAGAAGCGCTGGATCAATCAGGGCAAATTTCCGTTGGAGCGGCCCGCGGCTGGAATCCCGCGCGACCACCAGGAACACATGCGGCTGATGTTGGACATATTTGTACTCGCATTCTGGTCGGACACCACGCGGATAGGCACTTTCATGCTGGGAGACGCGCAATCGAACTACGACTACTCGTTTCTGGATGGAGTGCGCGGCGGTTTCCACTCGCTGTCGCACCATCAGAATGAGCCGGTAACACGCGGGCAATACAGCAAAATCGTCGACTGGCACATGGAACAGATGGCTTACTTCCTCGGGAGGATGAAGTCTCTCGACGAAGGCGGCAAATCGCTGCTGGACAATTCCATGATTATGTTTGGCGGGTCGCTGAAGGATGGGAACTCCCATGCGGTTGAAGATCTGCCGATCCTCGTCGCCGGACACGGAAAAGGAACACTGCGTCCGGGACGGCGCGTCAGAGCACCCGAGCATACGCCGATCTGCAACCTTTACCTCGAAATGTTGGGGCGCATGGGCATCGAGCAGGAGCATTTCGGCGACAGCACGGGCCGTTTGGCTGGCCTTTCCTGATGCCGTATCGGGCAATGTATCGTAGGTTTTTCGCCGCGGCGGTATTGGCTGTCTGCACAACCGGCCCCGGAGCGGCTTGGGCACAAAGCTCGACATCGAAATCAACCAGCGCGGCTAGTGAATTTACGGATCACGTAAGACCTGTGCTGATGAAGAACTGCGCCGCCTGTCACAATCCCGAGAAGAAGGGACACGCGCCCTTTTTGAAAGCGACAACCGTTGACGGGATTGAGCAGGATCGCGGGTTATGGCGCAATGTCTCCGCGCAGCTGCGCAACCGGACGATGCCGCCTCAGGATTCCCAGTTGACCGAGGACGAGCGCGTCGAAGTTTCTTCGTGGATCGACCGGCGCCTGCGCCAGACCGCGTGCAGCCTGGGCGAATACGCGGGTCCGGCTGTTACCCGCCGGCTGAACCGCCGCGAGTATCACAATACAATTCGAGATTTGTTCGGTATCGATTTCGAAGAGGCTACTCTGCTGCCGGCAGACGGCACGGGCGGCGCCGGCTTCGATACAAATGGCGAAACCCTCTATGTTCCGCCTGTATTGTTGGAGCGTTATCTCGAAGTAGCCCAGCAGATTCTGGATCGTGTCATCGTGACGCCCGCACTGTCGCGGACCTACGATGCCGCAGCGATCGCGAGCGCAGGACCGGGCCAGAATTTCTCCGCGGAGATTCCGGCTTATTCCGATAACGCGTACGATGTCATGGCCCAATTTGACGGCGGTACCGACAAAACGGAGCTGGCGCTGCGAGTGGATGGAGGAGAAGTAGGCACACTTCGCGTGCTGCCCCGCAGGATTATTGCCGGGAAGGCCGTCGGAGGCCCATGGCGCGCACGGCTCGAAATCAATCTCAGTCGCGGCACGCATACGCTTTCGATCGCCTCCGCGGATCCGACTGCCAAGCTGGTGCAGGTAAGCGTTCAGCAGAAACAGGACGAGCCCAGCGCCGAAAAGCGGGCGGTCCATTACCGGCTGTTCGGACTGGAGCCGGGCGAGCAGCCTGTCCAGCCGCGGAAAGCAGCCCGCCGGCTTCTCGAAACTTTCGTCCCACAGGCGATCCGGCGGCCCGCTGAGCCGGCAGAGATCGATCGGTTTCTGGTCCTCTATGACAAGGCCGCCCAGCGTAGCGATCCTTACGAGGAGCGCGTCAAGCTTGCTTTGAAGGCTGTGCTGGTCTCGCCGGAGTTTTTGTTCCGTATCGAGCGCAAGCCGCCCGAGGCTGGAATCTTTCCGCTCTCGGCATACGAGCTGGCAACGCGTCTCTCCTACTTTCTGTGGGCGACAGCTCCGGACTACCGCCTGTTGCGGTTAGCGGAAGAAGGACGCCTCGGCGATGCGAAAGTACTGGCCGCCGAGGTGGATCGCATGCTCGACGATTCCCGTTCTCGCGCCTTCACGCGCAGCTTCATCGGCCAGTGGCTCGGGACACACGATATCGGCGGACGCGTGGTGCCGCTGCTCACCGAACTGCAGTCCTACTACACGCCGGAGACCGCCGCCGATTTGCGTGCACAGCCCGTGTTGATGCTCGACCACATGCTGGCCGAAGATCGCAGTCTCCTCGAGTTGCTCACCGCGGATTACACGTATCTCAATCACCGCCTTGCAAAGTTTTACCAGGTGGAAGGCCAG
>CAYTVP010000028.1:14792-20410 GCA_964441675.1 uncultured Solibacteraceae bacterium
GATACCCGGTCTCGATGGTCCGGAATTGAAATTGGTGGAGTGGCCTGATGATCGCCGGGCGGGAATTCTCGGTCTGGGAGGCGTGCTGGCCATGACGTCTCGCTACAAGGAAACCAGCCCGGTATTGCGCGGCGCATGGACGCTGGACACTTTGCTGGGGACACCCGTTCCGCCGCCCCCGCCCGACATTCCCGAATTGAAGGACGAAGTTGCGGGCCACAAGCTGACGATGCGCGAGAAACTGTCGCAGCACCGGGACAATGCAGCCTGCGCCACTTGCCATCGTCTGATGGACCCTATCGGGTTTGGCCTCGAAAACTTCGACTGGATGGGCCGCTGGCGCGACAAAATGGACGATGGCGCCTCCGTCGATGCCACGGGAGAGTTGCCGTCCGGCGAGAAATTCAACGGCGCGGTAGAGCTTCGGCAGGCATTGCTCACGCGGAAGGAAGATTTCGTCACGAATCTGGCCGGACGTGTTCTCGGCTACGCGCTGGGACGCAGCCTTCAGGACGGCGACGATTGTACAGTCCAGCAGATCGTCCAGCGGCTCGAAGGCGATGGCTATCGCGCACGGACGCTGATTCGCGAGATCGTGCTTAGTATTCCATTTCGCAATACGCAAGGCGGCATAATTACGGCCGATCCGGCGATCTCCCGAAAATCGATGGATATCTCGAAGTTGAACCAGCTGAAGCAGGATGCGGCCAGCCACAACAACAATGTGAAGGTGCTGCCGCCGAAACGTTCTACTGCTGACGCAAAACGGTAGCGGCCGGCCGCTCCGCGGGCTTACGGCTGAAGCGGAGAAACGAGCGTGTCTCCCGTACGGACCTGGCGAGAGAAGATCCGGTTTTCCGCCCCGCTTCAGAAACGGCGCTTGCGGTGCGATCCAGCGATAGGCCAACGCCGGATGCGGTATTGGACAATGCCTGCCCGGTGCCTGCCGACGCAATTCCCAACGCATACCCGGTGTTGCGACTGCTCGTCTGAAGCGCATCCGCTGTCAGTACGCTACTCAACAGAATCGCTTGCGGGGTTTCCAGTCCGGACGAGAGTGTAACGATTTTCGGCCCAGCGAACTCGCCCATTGCGGACACTACAGGCGGCTCAAAATCTGTTCGCAGCTTTGTCGAAAGAGGCCATCGCGAAGACGCTACCCAGGAAGCGCCGTTCTGGAATGCGCCGGGCTCCCCGAGATTCACAATGCGCCCCGGAGGCATAGGAGAGGGTGCTAAACAGACATCACCGCCACATCCGCCGGAACACGCCTCCAGACTCAAATAGGACGCGTGCTTGCCTCGGGAAACCCAGACGCGCGCTCCACCGTGTTCCGCTCCGATCGCGGCCGCTTTCGCCAGTTGGCTGCGGTTGCAAGCAGTAGCTTCGTGTGCGGCGGCATACCAAAGAACAGCTGTCCATGCGCTGGCAGCCGCACCGGATTGATCCGACCGTAGAAGTACGGAGACATGCTCGGCATCCAGAGCGTGGCTGGCTTTCCCGCAATCGCGGCTCCAGAGGTGATAGAAATGCGCCTCGACAAAGACGCCGGTCTGCTCCCTGAGGTGGCGGGGAAACACGCGTCCATAAAGAGTGCCGTTGCGAGCGGACACTTTCGGATGATCGACGTGGGGTTCAAACTCCGCCGGGCTAACGTCGCACTCGCCTTCGGACAAAAAAAGCCGCGGCGCGAAACGTTCGAGCAACTGCTGCTCCAGTGCGTCGTCGATTCCATCGCCATCGAGATCGGCCGAAACTGCGCAGACGGCTGCAGAGAAGCACAGTGCGAGACGGAGGAAGCTGCGGCGGCTTTCTCTCAAGGCCGAGCGCTGGAATTCGACTCAGGATTATCGGGAAGGATCAGAAGCTTCTCCCCCGGCTTTAACTGCATCAACTCTTTGCGCATCTCAAGCTCAAGCTCATCGCGCATATCGGCCAGCCGGCGGATCCGCTCTTTCTTCTGGCGAATTTTCTCCTGCAGCTCGGCCGTGTCCTGTTCCAGTTGGCGAACTTCTTCCCATTTTCCTATCAGTGCGGGGATTCCCTGCGGGCCGCGGAGAACGAACACTGCGTACGTTCCAACTGCTAAGATTGCAAGCGCATAGCTAACGCGCCGGATGAGTGTCGACAAGATCACTTCCTTAAGTTCTATATAATCCTCATTATTCTCAATAGGCAAGGATGACGGACAAAATAGCTGTTTTCAGCATGTGCGAAACGCGCGAACAGGCCGAGAAACTGGCAAACGCGCTGGTCGAGAGGCGCCTGGCCGCATGCGTGAACATACTACCGGCTGCGGCAAGCGTGTATCACTGGCAGGGAAAAATCGAGAATGCCGAGGAAATTCCCGTGATCATCAAGTCCCGGCGTGGCCTGTTTCCGGCGCTCCGGGAGGAAATCCTCCGCCTGCACTCCTACGATGTACCGGAAGTCATCGCTCTGCCCATTCTCGAGGGGTCTCCCTCCTATCTCCAATGGCTCGACAAGGAACTGTTACCTGATGAATAATGCTACCCACGCGCGGTACAAGGTGGTTCTGTACGCAATCACCCTGGTCATCATTACCTACATTGACCGCGTGTGCATTTCGAATTTTGCCCCTTATATTTCGGAAGATCTTGGTTTGAGTAAGACCGACATGGGGATCGTGCTGGGGGCGTTCGCGCTTAGCTACGCGCTGTTTGAAATCCCTACCGGCTGGTTGGGTGACCGTTTCGGTCCGAGGAAAACACTCGTTCGCATCGTGTTGTGGTGGAGCTTTTTCACTGCCGCCACCGGGTGGGCGTGGAACAGGGCCTCGCTGATCGCCACCCGTTTCCTTTTCGGAATCGGCGAAGCCGGAGCGTTTCCGAACCTTACCAAAGCCTTCACCCTTTGGCTGCCCGTACAGGAACGGGTACGCGCCCAGGGAATTATGTGGATGGCGGCGCGATGGGGGGGAGCGTTCACACCGGCCCTTGTTTATCTGTTCATGCGGTACATGGGATGGCGCGAAGCGTTCATGGTATTCGGCTCGGTCGGCGTAGTATGGGCGCTGTTCTTTTACCGCTGGTATCGGGATCACCCCAAGGACCATCCCTCGGTTAATGACGCCGAACTGGCGATCATCGGCGATACCAGCCACCTGACAGGCCAGCACAGAATTCCCTGGGGGCGCTTTGCGAGCTCCGGATCGGTATGGCTGCTGTGGATTTCGTACTTCTGCGTGTCCTATGGCTGGTATTTCTACATCACCTGGCTGCCGACCTATCTTCGGGAGGCACGCGGCATGACGCTTGAATCGAGTGCCGTTCTGGCCGGTCTGCCGTTGTTCCTAGGCGGGTGGGGGTGCCTGCTGAGCGGCGTACTGACGCCCAAGCTCAGCAAGATCCTGGGTTCGGAGCGCAGCGGGCGCCGCATCATGTCGATCGTCGGCGTGGTCGGGGCCTCCGTCGCGCTGGTTGTATCGACCCTGATTGGCCAGCCTGTCTATGCCGTCATCGTCATCGGGATTGCAAGTTTCTGCAACGATCTGGCCATGCCGCCTGCCTGGGGGGCATGCATGGATGTGGGAGGCCGCTTCGCCGGCACGCTATCGGGATCGATGAACATGATGGGAAATTTCGCCGGAGCAATCGCTCCCGTGCTGATCGGCTACCTTGTGGACGTGACGGGCTCAAACTGGGACCTGACGTTCTACATCTCAGCGGCTATCTATCTGTTCGCGGCGGTCTGCTGGTTCTTTCTCGATCCGGTTACCCCGCTGGATGGCGCTCAACAGCCCCTGGAGACGCCCGAAATTCCACATGGCCATCTGGCGCCGGAATCTGGCGGGCGCGCGTAGTATGCCGCGCTGGATCGCATTACTCCTGGCGGCAAGCTCCGCTCTGATCGCAGCCAGTCCCACGCCGGCTGTGATCGCGCATCGCGGCGGCGCTTCGTCGCGCCCGGAGAACACGATCGCCGCATTCGAGCATGCAATACGGCTTGGAGTCCCGGTGCTCGAATTCGATATGAACATGACGGCTGACGGGGAAATCATCCTGCATCACGATTCGGCCGTGAATCCAAAGATCTGCAAGGCAGTGCCCGGGTCCACCGTTCAGCCGGGGCCCATCGGCCTGTTGACGGTGGCCCAGCTTCGTCAATTCGATTGCGGCTCCTTCGAGGTCCCCAATTCACCGCGTTTCCGGCCCGCCCCGGGTGCGAAAATGCCCACGCTCGACGAATTTCTGGCCGCTGTAAAGGGAAGCAACGCCATCGTGCTGGGTGAAACCAAGATGCCGCCGCAAGGCGCCTCCTACGCTCCCGATCCGGAGAAGTTCGTGGCAAAAATCTACGCGTCCATTCAGAAGCACCAGATGGAACGGCGTTTTATCCTGCAGCCGGCCGACTATCGCACGCTGACTGCAATGAGCAAGAAGCATCCGGCGATTCAGATATGCCCGCTAAGCGCCCGGCGCTATAAGCCGGATTACCTGGCAGTCGCGAAAAAAAACCGCGCGACACACTTGATGCTGCGGTTTGACGATGCTCCGCCAGAAGAGTTCCGGAAGCTTCGCGCGGCCGGAATCAAGATCTTCTCGGGCACCGCCAACACCGGGGCGGAATGGCAGAAGTACGTCGAGCTGAACTTCGACGGCATCCTGACGGACGATCCGGAAGGACTGATCGAGTTTCTCGGCGCTAGAAAATGAACTTGAGCGCCACCTGATTGATCCTCGCGTCGCGGGCCGTAACAGTAGTACCGAAAGTGGCGCTCGCGTTACGCCCGTCGGGCCCGGCCGAAAATGTATCGTTCACCAACCCGAGATTGACGTGGTTGAACGCATTGAAAGACTCAAATCGGAATTGCAGGTTGAACCGTTCCCTGAACCGCGTGTTTTTGATCATCGAAATATCGAAATTCACGGTTCCCGGATGGCGAACATCGGGAATCGTGCGGCCGACATTTCCTAGCTCAAACTGCGGCGGATTGACGAACTGCGTGGTGTCAAACCAGCGCTGAGAGGTACGCTCGCCGCGAGATAGCGCTGCGCTGACGCCGGTGGAGTTCGGCCGGTCGGCAGCATTGTTGCTGGCGCCGCGCACGGTGAGCGGGATGCCGGTCTGCATCACGCTGATCAGGTTTACCTGCCACCCGCCCACCAACTTTTCCACGAAGGTATTGGACGGATTGAAAGCCTTGCCCCGGCCAAATGGCAGCTCATATAAGATGCTGCTCACCAGTCGCTGAGAAACGTCGGTAGGGTCGACTGATTTGTTCGCCTGACGATCCCACGTGGAGCTTTGGAATCCGGTTTCCGTGACCTGTTCGATGGGGCCGAAATCGATTGGCGAAAGGATGGAATCGCTCATCCGCTTGCCGCCAGTGAACGAAAAATTCACCAGGATGCCGTGGCTCATGCGCTTCTGCACGTTGATCTGCACCTGATGAGACATATAGTTGCCGAGACGCGGGTTTCTGATATTTACCGCGTTGTAGTACGGGAACATCATCAAAGACCGTTCCCGCGATATCGTTGCGTTGCCGAGCCCGCCCGGCACGAGTCCCGCATATGGGTTGGGGACCGGCGTATTGAGGGACTGCCCCAGCTGAGCGCGCAACGCCGGATCCAGCTGGTTCAGATTGTAGCCGC
>CAYTVP010000029.1:0-18167 GCA_964441675.1 uncultured Solibacteraceae bacterium
GTTGACGATCGCCAGATTGATCACGCCGAAGTTCGTCTGCATCTGCGTGAGCTTGTACAGATTGTTCAGGATGATGTCAGGCGTCTCGCCGCGCTTCAACTCCATGACAATCCGCATTCCATCGCGGTCGCTTTCATCGCGGATGTCGGAAATTCCGTCGACTCTTTTATCCGTTACCAGGGCAGCGATATCGGAAATCAGCTTCGATTTATTTACCTGATACGGGATCTCGGTGACAATAATCGCCTCGCGGTCTTTACCGATTTTTTCGGTGAAGGCGCGCGCCCGCATTTTGATGGTGCCGCGTCCCCTGGTATAGGCATCGACAATTCCGGCGCGGCCGAGAATGAAGCCGCCGGTGGGAAAGTCCGGACCGGGAACCAGCGCCATCACTTCCGAAAGCGAAGCGTTCGGCTTGCTCAAAAGCAGAATGCATGCCTGAATCACTTCCGAGATGTGATGCGGCGGCATATTGGTCGCCATACCGACTGCGATCCCGTTCGAGCCGTTGACGAGGAGATTCGGGACGCGCGTGGGCAGAACTTCAGGCTCGGTTTCCGAGTCGTCGTAATTCGGCTTGAAATCGACCGTTTCTTTGTCGATATCTTCGAGCAGGGCCGCCGAGATGCGCGAAAGCCGCGCCTCGGTGTACCGCATCGCCGCCGGAGGATCGCCGTCGACAGAACCAAAATTCCCCTGCCCGTCGATTAACGGGTAGCGGAGCGAGAACGGCTGAGCCAGCCGCACTAAGGCGTCATAGATCGCTTCGGGCGAGTGCGGGTGGAGCTTACCGACCACGTCGCCCACGATTCGAGCAGCCTTGCGGGTGGGCCGGTTATAGTGCAGGCCCATTTCCGACATCATGTACAGAATCCGGCGGTGTACCGGCTTTAATCCATCCCGAACGTCGGGCAGCGCCCGGCCGATGATGACCGACATGGCGTAGTCGAGATACGACCGGCGCATCTCGTCTTCGATGTTGATCGGAATCAGATTTTTCGGTGTATCCCCGAGGGGAATTTGGGAGTTAGGCGTTTCGTCTGCCAACCCTCTATTTTAGCGTGTACAGGCGCCTTTCCGCTAATTTGAGGTGCCAATACAAACGCATGAAATAATTGCTTTCGTGGGCGCGATGACTTTCGTAAACTATTGATAATTGCATGATTTCCGTCGTTATTCCGATTCACAACGAAGAGCCGTCCATTCTTCCCCTCTACGATCGGCTGACGGGTGTGATGGAGCAGTTGCAGCAGCCATACGAATTGATCTTCGTGGACGATGCCAGCAACGATAAAAGCTTCGACCTTCTCGCCAATCTCGTGGAGATCGACAACCGGCTGAAGATCATCCGGTTACGGCGTAATTTCGGCCAGACAGCTGCGCTTTCAGCTGGCTTCGATGAGGCCAATGGCGATGTCATTATCTCCATGGACGGCGACCTGCAGCACGCGCCCGAAGATATTCCAACCTTGCTGGCAAAGCTGAGCGAAGGCTACGACATTGCCAGCGGATGGCGGCGGAACCGCGTCGACAATCTGGTGCTGCGAAAGATTCCTTCGCGGATCGCCAACTGGCTGATGGCCAAGGCATCGGGCGTTCAGTTGCACGATTTTGGAACTACTTTTAAGGCATACCGCGCGGAAATTCTGAAAGATATCAATCTTTATGGCGAACTGCACCGGTTCATTCCGGCGCTCGCCAGCTTCTACGGCGCGCGCGTCGTCGAGGTGCCGATTTCCAATATCAACCGCGCCGCCGGGCAGTCTCACTATGGAATCAGCCGGACATTCCGTGTACTGTTTGACATTCTGACGATCAAGTTTCTGCTCACCTACTTCACCCGGCCAATGCACTTCTTCGGCAAGCTTGGACTTGTCGGATGCCTCTCGGGCGGCATCATTATGGCCTATCTGGCGGTCTTCAAGCTGCTGGGCGGCGAGTTGGTTCAACAGCACGGCCCGCTGATGATTGCGGGAGCGCTGCTGTTGCTTGCGGGAATTATGATGTTCTCCACCGGACTGCTTGGCGAGATGATGATGCGAACTTACTTCGAGAGCCAGGGGCGGCGAATCTACGCCGTACGCGAGATTCGCAGCAGGCGGGAGACTCAGGAGGCCAGCGGAGCCCGGTGACCAATGTGCCTGCGACCTACCGGACAGTTCGTTAGCGTTCTCTTTCTACTCTCCGTTGCATTTCTTTCCGGACGGGAGATGAGTGCACAGACTCTCGCCCCCGGATTCGCCGACACCCTTGTCGCGAATGTTCCGGCGCCTACAGCCATCGCCGCGCTGCCCGGCGGCGAGTTGCTTGTTTCCTCCCAGGGCGGAACACTGCGCCTGGTCTCGGGGGGCGTGGTCCGCGCTGAACCTGTTCTGACGATTTCGTCTCTCTGCGCAAATTCCGAGCGCGGCCTGCTAGGAATCGCAGTGGATCCCGACTATAGCCAGAACAGTTTCATCTACCTCTACTACACGTTTCGAAGACCGGACGGCGACTGCTCGACACGCAGCGACAGGATCCCCGTAAACCGTGTCTCGCGATTCACAATGGGCGCGAATACCCGGATTGATCCCGCCACGGAACATATTCTCATCGACAACATTCCCTCCTACGGCGGCAATCACAATGGCGGCGATCTGCAATTTGGACCGCTCGACCGGATGCTCTACATCAGCGTTGGCGATGCAGGCTGCGATCCCCGCGGAACAGGTGGGTGCGCCGGCGGCAACACGATTTCGCGCGAGACAAACACCCTGCTTGGAAAGATTCTCCGCATCGATCGCGATGGAAATGTTCCGCCTGGGAATCCCTGGACGGGCGCCGGTTCGGCACGGTGCCATCAAGGCGACGCAGCCGCCGGAGCCCGGTGTCAGGAAACATACGCCTGGGGCTTTCGAAATCCGTTCCGGATTGCTCTGGATGTTTTGGACGGCAGGCAGCGGCTCTATGCCAACGATGTCGGGCAAAGCACCTGGGAAGAAATCGATAACGTCCTCGCGGGAGAAGACTACGGCTGGAATGCGCGTGAGGGTTTCTGTGCCACCGGCTCGACCACAAATTGCTCCACCGGCGCGGTGACGGCGGAGGGATACCGGAATCCGGTATTCGCCTATGGAAGACGCGGACCCGTTCCGGGTACGGAGTCAAGCGGCTGCGGATCGCTGACTGGAGCGGCCTTTATCCCCCCGGGAATCTGGACGCCTGGGATTGATGGCTTTCTCTTTGCTGATTTCGTGTGCGGTTCCATCATGCGTCTCGGGCCTGACAATCGCGCTCACGATCTGGCACGCGGTTTGGGAGGCGTTGTCGCACTCGCATTCGCGCCGTATCAGAACACCACCGCTCTTTACTACACCACCTATGCCGGGGGCGGCCAATTGCGGCAAATCACGGCGTTTGTCGTAGCCACCGCGGGAACCTTCGCGCGGGGTGTCCTGACACCGGCAGCTTATGCCACTGTTTTCGGAACCGGCCTCGACCTGGCCACTACCGTTTCTGTGCGCGACGGCGCAGGAATCGAAAGTGCCGCGGAGATCATTTTCCGCAGCGAGACGCAGTTGAACCTGCTGCTGCCGGGCGAACTGGCGCCGGGCGACGCGGTAGTAACCATGCGCAGCAGTTCCGGTGTCGTGGGAACGGCGCCGGCTCGGATCGAAAGTGTATGGCCGGACGTTCTCGGCGTTCAGGCTGCGCGTTATGGAGGCGGTTCACCGGAGCCGCTTCCCATCGCTTCCCCCATCGATCCAGGCTCAGGCGATGTCTACCTGACCATCTATGCAACCGGGGCGCGCGCCGCCGTCGCGGTAGAAGTATTATTCGACACCACACCGGGCACCGTGACGTTCTTCGGCCCGCAAGGCGAGTTCGCGGGCCTGGAACAAATCAATGTACTTGTTCCCGCGGAGATGTCCGGACGGGGCCCGACCACTGTCACCGTCCGCGCGAATGGCATCGACGCTCCCGCGGGTGAGCTCAATTTCCAGTAAATGCTCGATTTCCAATAAATCTGGACGCGCCGGCGACTGGGCTACACTAAAAGAATTATGCTTCGCTAGTTTTGTCTCGCCGCGCTTGATCTCACTGGCAGCGTATCGCTGCTCCGCTCCTTGTGTTGTGTCTGTCGTGTGTGTCTATCCGGAGGATCACCTCGTGTCGATTCGCGTCTCTGAGCTTAAAAAAGTATTTCGCAAGGGAAGATCGTGGCTGGGCGGCCATGTTAAGGAAGAGTGGGCCCTGAAGGGGGTTTCGTTCGATGTGGCATCGGGCGAATCTTACGCGCTGCTGGGACCGAATGGCTCCGGAAAATCGACCTTGATCCGTATCTTGTCAACCCTGCTCACTCCGGATTCGGGAAGTGTTGAGATTCTTGGCCTACGGTTGCCGGAGGACGAGCGCCGGATTCGCGAGGTCGTCGGCAGGGTAAGCGTGGATGCCGCTTTCTACAAGAAATTGTCCGCGAAAGAAAACTTGCTGTACTCCGCATTCACTTACGGTATGACTCGCGCACGGGCCGAGAGCCGGGCGCTTGAAATTCTCGAACAGCTGGGATTTGCGGCACGGCGATTCAACGATCCGCTCGAAGAGATGAGCCGCGGAATGCAGCAAAAGATCGCCATCACGCGCGCTTTGCTGTTGAATCCGCCGGTTCTGCTGCTGGACGAACCGACGACCGGCCTCGATCCGAAAAGCAAGCGGGACGTGCAAACTTTCATCGAAAACCTGCGTCTCCAGCACCGCACCACAATTCTTTTGACATCGCATGACATGAGCGAGGCGGAACGGCTCTGCGAGCGAATCGGCCTGCTGGCGGATGGCCGCCTTGTCGCCGAAGGCAGTGCGGACGAGCTTCGGGCGTTGGCAAACGCAACGAATCTCGATGACGTATTCATTCACCTGACCGGAGAAAAACTGGTCGACGAAGATCGGGAAGCCATGGAGAGCGTATGATCCGGCAACTACAGCAAACATGGGCATTCTTTTACCGGGACTGGCAATTGACGCGCCGGTATTGGTCATGGGTGGTCGTGTTCACCTTCTATGCCATCGTCACCTCGGCAACGGTCGCGTTAATCGGAGTAGCCGCCGGCGATCCGAAGTTGACGCTGACATTGACCGTCGGAGCGATGCTGTGGACGTTTCTTTCGGTGCTATTCAACGAGATCGCCATGTCGATCGCGTTTGAGCGTTGGGAGGGAACGCTCGAGTACACGTTCATGGCGCCGCTTTCGAGATTTGTGCATCTGATGGGCGTCAGCCTCTATGCGCTGTGCTACAGCCTGTTCCGCGTAGTAGCTGTGCTGGCGGGATTATCGATCCTGATCGATCTTCCATTTCGGTGGTCGCAGTTGCCGGGAGTGGCGCTCGTGCTGGCGGTCAGCAGCATTGCATTTATCGGGCTGGGCCTGATCGCCGCCATCTTGCCTGTGATGAGTCCGGAACGCGGGGCGGAAGCTACCAATATTCTCCAGGGTGTGCTGTTGCTCGTCTCCGGCGTGTACTATCCCGTAACCGTGCTGCCTGGCTGGCTGCAACCGCTGTCGTGGTTGTCACCGGCAACGTACGCACTGAGCGCAGCGCGGCGGCTCCTTGGACTGGAGGGCGAAACCGCGACGCTTGCTAGCGTCGTGCCGGATCTCGTCCGGCTGCTCATACTGGGCGCGATCCTCGTTCCGCTCGGCCTCTGGATCTTTGCAAAGGCCGAAAACTGGGCCAAGCGGAATGGAAAGCTGAAGCGGACCGGCTAATTCACACTCCGTCTACCAGCCGAGTTGCTGTAGGAGCGGTAGCGTAAGGTCGCCCGGCGGCTTAAGGCTATGGTCGTTATCGGCCGTATCGAACGGCTCCATCAGCAGATTGGGAAATGCCGAGACGTCCCAATGCGATATCGAGGATCCGCCGTTAAATACGGACGGCGCATAGATCAAGGGCCGGTTTTGCTCATCCGCGCCAGCCTTGAATGTCGCGCTCTGACCCAAGCGCACGAGGACTCCCGAGTTTGTCCGGGAGCGAAACTGAAGCACCGGAAGGAGGGCGTCGCCATCCGCACGGGAGATCATCGCTGCCGGAATCGTGATCAACGGGTCGGTCCCTGCCATATCGCTTGGTGGAGCGGACTGCTGATTGTCCACTACCACAGCTCCAATCGCGCCCGCCGCCTGGAGGTTCAGCATCTTGGCGACGAACGAGCAACCTCCCCGATTGATCAAAGCGACCTTTCCGCGTACGGCGGCGATGTCAAGGCGAGTCAAAGGGTCGCAGGCTAAACCTTCCGCCGCGACGGGCATCAGTTCGCCCGAGAGTGGTGTCTCGAGCGACGGGCCGAAGGATGCGCTTCCGGCGCGATAAACCGCCGCTGCACCGGCGGGCGCGGTCACCTGAACCTCAGCGGCCGGCCCTAGGACAGAAGGAACATCCGCCACCACGATCGGGCCATCCCACACCAGAGCACCCACGCCGTTTATCGCCGAAGCCGTTCGCTGCGCGTCGTTCATTACGTCCCAGTGCAGCCCTTGCCGCTTATCCAGAAGGAAGCGATCGTAAATGGACGGGAACGAAACGCCGGCACCACAACAGAACTCTCCGTTCCCTCCATCCGTTGTGCTCAGGAAGCCGAGCCCATGAGCGAATTCGTGAAGTACGGTTTGCAGGAGATCGACGGTGCCGGGCGGCGCGTTTCCGTCCAAACCCAGATAAAAGTGTATGCCTGCAAGGCAGTCCTCCTCACCGATGCGCGGATTGAAGAGCGACACAATATCAAGACCGGCAGGGTTCAACCAGTCTCCGGCAAGTTTGTTCGCCAGAGCGGACGGATACCAGTAGCCGGGAACCGTGCCCGGGCTGAAGGCAAAAATCTG
Organism: uncultured Solibacteraceae bacterium; assembly: GCA_964441675.1. Classification (GTDB taxonomy): domain Bacteria; phylum Acidobacteriota; class Terriglobia; order Bryobacterales; family Bryobacteraceae; genus JAPKYZ01. The sequence continues at coordinate 6,855 of CAYTVP010000029.1, forward strand.
CGTGGGGCCTGCAGCCCCAAGCGTCGCGGTATTTGCGGTACAGGGCAGTTCCGGCCAGTAGGCCAGAATGCGAATCGCGGGAACGCTGTCGAGTTCGGCGCCCCACATATCAGCCGCGCGGAGGAACACGCGCTGCCGTTGCACTCCCAGCGTCGTTCCGATGTTTCCTCCAACCGGTGCCACCGGAGTTGGGTCGTTGAAACCCTTCCCGGGGTCGTCACCATTAAAAAGCTGGATGGGCGCGGCTGCATCAGCCGTTCCGGCGATGCTCAGCCCGGCGAGCAGTAGCACGGCGTATCTAGCGCTCATGAGGAGCCTCGGAAGCGGTAGCAGCTGAGCCATGTTGAATACGGACCTTCCCATTGCTGTCCTTAACTGCGATGAGGGTGGTCATGAAACCCGGTTCCGCGGTAGCGGTGATGATTCCGCCCGGAAGCCTTTTCACTATCTTTGTTGGCCGTGGAAGCGTCGCCGGCGGAGCAACTCGCAGGGTGCGGGCTGAAATCCCTTGAGTTCCTTCCTTCTGATAGACGCGCCCAGGAAGGTCCCGATTCGCCTGCTTCTGCTTGAGCGGAATCATTCGACTTTCCGGTTGCGGCGCTTCGGTTTTCTCCTGCGCTGTCACGGAAACCGAAGCTAGCAGCATACCGCTCAAAAGCGGCAGAGACCGCCACCGGCGGGTTCGACTGCGGAACGCCCAAAGGGCCAGGCAAGCCGGCGCGAGGTACCAAAATGCGGAAGGTTCCGGAACGGAGCTTACAAATACAACATCGTCGATGCCAATATAGTCGGCATTCATTGTTGTGTCAGGAACCAGATAATTGAATGCGAACCGCCCGATGGCAACGCCGTCCAGTCCGCTGACCGTATAGGTGAATTGCGTCCATTCGTCCGGGTAGTCGGTCAGTGTCAGATCCGGGTTCACCGACAGCACTACGTCGAAGTCAGACGGTGTGATCGAAGAGCCGTTATCGCTAAAACGTAGCAGTAAGCGATCCGGGGCAACCGCCGGATTGAGTGTCGTGCGCGTCCAGAACGAGAATGTATCGCCGTTCGCTACCGCATGCGGCCGTGTAAAAAGCCAGTTGTTCACATCGCCGCCAAACGCTGCGCTGTTGAAGCTGGCCGCCACGTAGGAATCCGGCGTGCCCGACCGGGCGGAGAATACTCCCGGGTTGCCCTGAAACCAGGATGTACTGCCGACCGGCGAACTCTCGTTTAGAACCTGCCAGTCGACACAATCGAAGCAATCAAAGTTTTCTTCGGTGATGTAGGCCGCCGATGCGAGTCCGGTAGCAAAAAGTAGCACGAACACCCGTTGCAGGTATTTCAAGACTTTCCCCCTTATAGTGCGGCGGGCCCCTCCAGGCTCCGCCATAAATACCAACTTGCGACGCTAGCCCATGGCCGCCATGGCCGGGCAATCTCCAGCATTTCTCCCGGCAATGGTAGATGATCCAACTGGTACGCTCGCTCGACTGCGCTGCGAACACCAAGATCGCCAACCGGAAGAACATCCGGCCGGCGCAATGCAAAAATCAGGTACATCTGCGCGGTCCACACACCAACACCTTTAATCTGCGTCAGGTGTTCGATCACCTCTTCATCGGGGAGCACCCCCAGCTTTTGAAACCGGATCTGCCGCCGCAACGTCTTTTCTGCCAGATCGCGAAGATACTTTGCCTTTTGTGCCGATAAACCTACCTGACGCATGTCATCATCGGAAAGCCGAAGGATGGACGTTGGCGACAGGCGGCCTACTTGACGCGCCAGGCGGGCGAATATCGTCGCAGCCGCTTTTCCGCTCAGCTGCTGATAGACGATGGATCGGGCTAAAGTGGGAAAGTGCGGTTTGTGGTACTGGATCGCATAAGCCCCTACGGCAGCAATGATCTGCCGGAGAGTGGGATCGGAAGCCTGTAAATGAGTGATCGCTTCATGCATCGACGGGACCCCCTCACTGCGCCTCAATATTGTAGCGGCATTTCGCGACGCTACTTTCTCACGGCGCTCGGCGCCGCACCCGTTATTTCGGCGCAGCAATCCCAGGAGCCGGAAACCGTTATCCGTGTGGATGTAGACCGCGTGAACGTCGTATTCTCCGTGCGAGACAAGCGTTCCGGTTTCGTGAATACGCTGACCAAGGACGATATTGAGGTGAAGGAAGACGGGCGCCGGCAGGAAATTCTCACCTTCGCACGGGAAACAGATTTGCCGTTGACCATTGGACTTCTGGTGGACGTCAGCGTCAGCCAGCAGCGGTTGATCGAGGTGGAACGTCAGGCGGCAGCTCAGTTTTTCCGGCAGGTGCTTCGCCCCAAGGATCTCGCATTTCTCATCAGTTTCGGAAGTGAGGCCGAACTTTTACAAGACTCTACCTCATCGGTCAGGGCACTTGAGCAGGGCCTGGGCGAAATGCGCGGAAACAGTTCCGGCGGCCCGATGATCAACCCTGGCCCGATTCCCTCGGCAAGCGCCCCTCGCGGGACCATACTTTACGATGCCGTGTATCTTGCTGCCCAGGAGAAGCTGCGGCAAGAGGTAGGACGCAAGGCAATCGTTTTGATTACCGATGGCGTCGATCAAGGCAGCCGCGTAAAAAAAGACGAAGCAATTCACACGGCCCTTCGTGCCGATTCGATGATTTATTCCATCTACTACGTCGACCCCGGATTCTACGGCTACGGCGGAGGAGGCGACGGGACTTTGAAGGATATGGCCGAAGACACCGGCGGGAGAATGTTACGTGTGGACCGGAAGAATACGCTCGACGACGTATTCCGTCAGATTCAGGATGAGATGCGCAGCCAGTATGCAATCAGCTACAGCTCCACCAACAACACCCGGGATGGAGGATTTCGCAAGCTGGAAGTGAAGACCAACAATAAAGATTTAAAGGTCCAGGCCCGCAAGGGCTATTTCGCTCCGTCCGCTTAGAATGCGCTGCTCCGCGGGCCGGGTTCTTCTGCCGGAGCTTCTGGACCACGCTCCACCTTCGGAAACACGTCAGAACCTTGCGGAGCTTGTCCGCATCAATCGCGTTCTCGGTGGACACCGCATCCTGATTGACCGGCTTCGCGAACAATTCGACACATCCACGGGATTCACAATGCTGGATATCGGCGCGGCATCGGGTGACATGGCGGCCGCAGCTAGAGAGGTTTTCCCGGGATTGCGCGTCATCAATCTGGATAAGCGGGCTCTTCACCTCGAAGATGCGCCAGACGCGCGCGTCGTGGCGGATGCGTTCCGGCTACCCTTTCCGGCGCGGAGTTTCGATGTCGTCCATTGTTCGTTGTTTCTGCATCACTTCACCGATGAAGAAGTATGCCGGCTGCTCAAAGGATTCTGGGAACTCACCAGGCGTGTCCTGATTGTCCAGGATCTGGAACGGCATATTCTGCCTTACTATTTCCTGCCTGCGACGCGCTGGTTGTTTCGTTGGAGCGCAATCGTCCTGCACGATGGACCGATATCGGTGGAAGCAGCATTCCGTCCGGAGGAGTTGGAACGGCTTGCACTCGATGCCGGTATTCCCCGCCCTGCCGTCAGGCGGCATCGTCCCGCATTCCGCTTATCGCTGACAGCGGTGAGATCATAACGAAGTGAAACGTTTCTTCTGGTGGGGCATTCCCCTCGCCCTGCTTGCCGCAATCGCCCTCTATCCGCCAGCCCGCCTTGCTACCTATGTCCTGATTGGGCGCGGGACCAACTGCACATTCGAACGTGCGATCCGAAGCGGAACCGAGCTGGATACGCAGATCCGCTATAAAGACGAGATCCTGAACGCTACCCGGCTGCTCGAGTCCGACGACGATGGCTATAAGAAGTTTCGGACGCCAATGGGAGACTACTGGATTCCGGCAAAACAGAAGGAAGCGGAGTATGTTCTACCCTACAATCTCGCTGAACAGAAACGCGGAATCTATTTCGATGGCGACCATACAATCCGCGCGGGCGATGTAGTTTTGGATTGCGGCGCCAATATCGGCGTCTTCACGCGGACGGCTCTTGACCTCGGCGCATCGAAGGTCATTGCAATCGAACCGGCACCGGAGAACATCGAGTGCTTGCGGCGAAACTTTCCAAAAGAAATCGCCGCGGGTACGGTGGTCCTGGTGCCCAAGGGCGTTTGGCATCAGGAAGATGAACTGACCTTGAATGTCGACCCGGCAAACCCCGCCGCCGACAGCTTTGTGATGACACCGAAGGGATCGACGCCTTCCGAGGTAAAGATGCCCCTGACGACAATTGATTTGCTGGTGGAAGAGCTTGGCCTGACGGACGTCGATTTCATCAAAATGGATATCGAGGGGGCGGAGCCGAACGCAATCGACGGCTCGCGCCAGACTCTTCAACGGTTCAAACCGCGGCTGTCGTTGTCGGCATACCACGCGGAGGACCATCCTGTGGTGGTTCCGGAAAAAGTGAACGCTGCCCGGGACGACTATGCGATGCGTTGCGGCCCGTGCGCGGAAGTCCGGTTCGGCGTACGGCCTGATATCCTTTACTTCTACTGATGCTGCGGGTTCTTGCGCTTTTTCTTTTGACGCTGGCCGTGCTCGGCGCGGCAAAAGAAAAGAACGGCGATCACTGTGCGCCGCCTCCGGGGCCGGAAGCGCCCAGCCTGCCCGCGAAACTGATGGATGGCGCCGGCAAGGTCTCCTTTCCGATTACGACGACGAGCAAGGAAGCCCAGCAGTTCTTCGAACAAGGCGTCGCCCAGATGCACAGCTTTTGGGGCCGCGAAGCGGAACGGAGCTTTCTGCAGGCCGCCGAGCTGGACCCGGAAGCGCCGATGCCCTGGTGGGGCGTGGCAATGATTGCCGGCGGACAGTATCAGCCTTACTTTCAGATCGTCAATTGGGATTCGATCAACGGAAAGCAGCCTCGCACCAACCGCCGTGCGATCGATGCGGCAAAGAAGGCAATCGAGCTGAGTGAGAAGCCCGATAAGGCTACCGACCTCGAAAAGCTTTATATCGCAGCGGTGGCAGCACGTCGCATCCCGAATGGAAAAGATCCGGACGACGAATACATCCAGGCGTGGCGGCGGCTGCTGGCAAAGTACCCAAATGAAGTGGAGGCGCGAACGTTTCTGTCGCTGCACTTGATGCGCGGCTTCGTGCTGCCGGAGCACACGCCCCGCGAGCATTCGATGGAGGCGGTGAGTATCCTGCGCGGTCTCCTGCGCGACGCACCCGGCCATCCCGGAGTGCACCACTATGTGATTCACGCCTGGGAAGGATCGTCGTTCGCGGCCGAGGCTTGGCCAAGCTGCAAACGATACTTTGAGCTGGCACCGGCAATTCCACACGCGTTGCATATGCCCGGTCACATTTATTCCCAAACCGGACGATGGAGCGATGCGATTATCGCCTTCACCGCCGCCAAGAATCGGGAATCGAGCCTGATCGAGGCGGATCCCGGCTATGGAAATGGCCATCATGGGCACAACGTCCATTACCTGTCGACATCGTATTCCTTTTCCGGTGATTTCGATGCCGCTGTGCGGGAGGCTCAGCACCTGCTGGGCATTCCGGAAACCGATAGCCAAAAAAATGCCGCCGACCTGTTCACTACGGCGTATTCACAAGGGTTTATCGCGATGATGCGCGCGTTGACACAGCATCAGAAATGGGACTTGGTACTGGACGGCAGAACGCTGCCACAGATTGCGCGCCCAAGACAGCAAGCCTGGTATGCCTGGGCGCGAGGCACCGCCTACGCGGCCAAAGGAAACGTGAAAGATGCCGAGCGCGAAGCGCGGAAGCTGACAACCGCCCTCGACAGCTACAAGCGGAAAATGAAATCCGGTCCACCCGAGGAATTGCTGGTGGCAAAGGATGAACTCGACGCCCAAATCCTGCTGGCGCGGGGAAAGACCGAGGCCGGACTTCGAGCATTGGAGCGGGCGGCAAAGAAGGATCGCGCGCTCCGCTATACCGAACCGCCTTACTATGCGCGCCCCGTGTACGAAGCCCTGGGACATTGGGCGCTGAAGCTGGGCCGTTTGGATCTGGCGCGGACAGCGTATCAGCAGGCCCTCGATCAATTTCCCGAGGACGCCATCGCGTTAGCAGGTCTTCGCCAACTCGACCACGGCGAGGGCGACCTTAGCGGCGGCCAGTGATCGTTTTGGGCGGTGGTCCCGCAGGCGCCAGTGCGGCACTTGCGGCGATCGAGGAAGGCCGTCCGGTAACGATCGTCGAGAAGTCCCGGTTTCCGAGACACAAGGTATGCGGCGAGTTCTTGTCACCGGAGACCGCTTCGCTGCTCGACCGGATCGGCATCGAGATTCCCGAAGCCACGCGCATCCGGCGCGTCCTACTGCGGTTTCGCCGCAGCGAGAAATCGTTCTCTCTACCGGAGACTGCCCTGGGGGTCAGCCGCTACGTGTTCGATCACCGCTTGCTCTCTCGCGCTGTCTCCGCGGGTGCCGAATTGATCTCTGAATCCGCGGCGCCACCGGATGTCGTCGCCTGCGGCCGCTATGCCCGCGCGCCTCGCGGCCGCCGCCTGTTCGGCTTCAAGGCGCATTTTCGAGTCCCACAGACGGATGCCGTTGAACTTTATTTTCTCGATAGCGGCTATATCGGCCTGAACGCCGTCGAAGGCGGATTCACCAACGTATGCGGAATCCTGCCTGAGGACATCCTCCAGCAGCATGGGTTTGACATTGACGCCGTAGTGTCAAGCTATGAAGCGCTCCGCGCGCGCCTTCTGAATGGTGAGCGGGCGATGGAATGGCTCAAGACCGGTCCGCTGGTATTTCAAGCGAACCTTGAAGTATCGACCGAGGGAGTTTATCCGTGCGGGGATGCACTGACTTTCGTAGATCCCTTTACGGGTAGCGGAATCCTGTCCGCGTTGCGCACCGGAATGCTGGCGGGCCACGCGGCGGCCAACAATACCACTACCGGAACCTATTTAAAGGATTGTGAACGGATTCTGCGGCAACCTTTTGTTATATCGTCACTTATCCGGAATTCTCTACAGTGGCGAGGCGCTGATTGGATTGCCTCCATGATCCCCGGGCGCCTGCTGTTCTCTCTTACCCGTCCGCGTTACGTACCGAGGTAAAAGAGACTCAGGCGCCGAAGACCGGCCGATTCCAGCAATCGTCGTGAAAGAAATTGCCGCTCGAGTTCTGCGATCTGCGGGCCCGTCATCTTCGATCGGTATGGGCGAAGTTGAGAATCGAATTCCGCCCGAACCGCGACGAGATCTTCAACAGATTGACGGGCACGGATGCCGGCGATCATCTGTTCCTCAAGCGCCGTCAGAGTCCGCTCGAGATCTTCGAGGTGCAGCAGATGGTGCTCGGATTCGGACGCCAAGTCGGTCAGTGCACGCGAGATCTTTTGAAGATTCTCATCATCGAAACTATTTAAATGGTGAGAGTTAGATAATAGATATTCACGCAACTGATTGGACGAAAACGGCGGAGGAGGAGAACTGGAAGTGCTCGCCGGAGCAGCCCCGGCCAGAATATCGGCCTCTGTCTGTACCGCCTGGGCGCAGTAAGCCAACGAGTTGACCGCCTGCCGGCGCTTCCGCTGCGACCGCCATTTCTCAAAAGCCACGTCGATTCCGCGAAGGACAGCCTCCAAAGGAATGCCTGAGTCTTTCCAGTTTTCGATCAGCGCCCAATCGAGCGGCGACAACAAAAATAAACCTGTTCCGCGCGCAACCCGAAATTTTTCTTCTATTTCTGTAAAGTAATTAAAGTAGTTTCCCGCCCAAGGCTCGTCGCCGGAGGTCAAACTCGATTTCGTTGCCATACCAGCGAAAGCCCTTTTAACGTGAGATCCGGATCTGCATGCTTCAGGAAGCGCGAACCGGCCAGAATAAGTGGTGCCTGGCCGCCGGTCGCAACGATTTCCTTCGGATGCAGTTCGGCCACCAGACGCTCCAGAATGCCGTCCACAGCCCCAACTACGGAGTAATAGAGTCCGCTCTGGATTGCATCGATGGTATTCCGCCCGATCAAACCACGCGGGGCACGGAAATCGACAAGAGGCAATCGGGCTGTCTTCTGATAAAGACCCCCGATCGCCATGCCAATACCAGGGCAGATGAGACCGCCAAGAAACGCGCCGTCGCGGGACACGACATCAAAGTTGATGGCTGTCCCAAAATCGACTACCACGCACGGCCCCCCGAACTGCGAGTACGCCGCCACTGAGTTAGCAAGCCGGTCCGCACCGGCCTCCCGCGGGTTGTCGATGTCGACCCGGATCCCAAGATCCAGATCGACAGACAAAAACAGCGGCTCGACGTCGAAGTACCGTGTACACATCTCGTACAGGGGCGCATCGACAGGCGGAACGACGCTTGCGATCACCATTCCCCCGACGTCTTTCAAATCGAGACCGGCGAGAGTGAACAGTTGGCGAAGCTTAATTCCCCACTCGTCGGCCGATTGATCACGATCCGTATGCAGGCGCCAGGAGGTAACCAGGCGACCCTCTTTCAGGACGCCGATCGTGACGTTGGTGTTTCCGACATCCAGTGCAAGAAGCATGGTCAGGCCGGCCGGACCCCACCGGCGACTATTATTGTCCGCGTACCGTCGTCCTTTTGCAGCAACAGGAATCCGTTCGAATCGAGGCCGGCGGTGACGCCCGTCCCCACACCCTCCACGTGAACCCGTCGGCCGGCCACATAACTGGATGCCTGTCCGAAAAGGCGGATCACATCCTCGGTAGGCAGATCGATGAACTGAGGAATCGCGGCGAGCAGGCTGTTGAAAAGATCGTCGCGCGAGCGGCCGTCAATCCAGGCAGCATCGGGATGGCCCGGGTCGGTAAGGTTGACGCCGATTCCGGCCAGCAGCACGTCCCTATGCACAGAGGCCAGGATACCGGCCAGCTTACGGTTTCCCATCAGGACATCGTTGGGCCAGCGGAGGTCGCAAGGCACGTCCACCGCCTGGCGCAGCGCCAGCCCCAAGGCCAGCGTGATGATCGGAGCGGGCTGTTTGCGGCGAAGAATCACGGTGCAGTAGAGGCCACCACGAGGGGATATCCAGTTTCGTCCGTGCCTGCCCTGCCCCGCTGTCTGCTCGTCTGCGACGACAGCGCTCAGGTGCGGAGCCCCTTCATCAGCAAGCCTCGCAGCGTCCTGCATCGTGGATTCGGTCTTGGCAAACCGGACAATCAAAGCAGTTCCAGACGAAAGTTCAAGTCGACTGCGGGAGCCGAATGAGTGATGGCACCGACTGAGATGAAATCCGCGCCGGCCTCGGCGTAAGCACGCACGGTGTCGAGCGTAACACCTCCCGAAATCTCAACCGTCGCTCGCCCATCGATGAACGAAATCCAATCGCGTGCCTCGTTCGGTGTCAGGTTGTCCAGCAACAGTCGCTTGGCGCCGGCATCCAGCGCATCTTCGAGTTCATCCCTGGTGCGAACCTCGATTTCGACAATCGGATGCTTGCCGAGAGTCCGCGCTAACGCCTGCCGGACGCCGCCGGACGCCGCGATGTGATTGTTCTTAATCAGCACCGCGTCGAAAAGCCCGATTCGGTGGTTGGTGACGCCGCCCGCCGCAGCCGCCGCCTTTTCAAGGAGGCGCAGCCCGGGTGTTGTCTTTCGGGTGTCGAGGATTTTGCACTTCGTTCCCGCAACGGCGTCCACATAGCGGCTGCCCGATGTGGCGACGCCGGAGAGACGCTGAAGAAAATTCAGCGCTGTCCGTTCGAGAGAGAGCAGCCGGCGCGCTTCTCCTCGGACTGTTGCCAGCAACTGGCCATCCTTCACCCGATCGCCGGACGCGACCGCTATTTCCGGAGAATCGTACATCAGCGGCAACAGCTCCAACCCGGCAATCACGCATGCCTGGCGTGCGTAGAAGCGGCCAATCGCTTGAAGGCCCGCTTCGACCGTTAACTCGGAGGTAATATCGCCCGGCCCGATGTCCTCGGCCAGGGCGCGGTCAACCGAGGTTTTCCAATCGGGCTTCATATTCGCGGAGCTTGGATCGAATTCCATCGATGACCGGCGCAGGGGCTCGGGAGATAAACTTTTCATCGTTCAACTGGCGGCGGGAGTTGCCAATTACTTTCTGTAGTTGCTCTCTTTCTTTCGCGATTCTCTTTTTCTGCTCTTCGGAGACGGTAAAGCCGGAGAGCGCAATCGCCTCTCCCGGTTTCTCGACAAGAGACAGCTCAATCCGTGACAAGCGGCTGATTGCGCCCGAGTGTTGTTTCGCTACCGCGATGTAAGTGCCGTCGGCTTCCAGCGTAAGTTGCTTCACATCGGGATGCGCCGCCTTGGCGTCGCGAGCACGCACGATAATTTCCTGCAGGCGCGCCATGTCTTCATCGGCTGCTGTGTCCCGGCGAGTAGCGTCGGGTTGAGGAAACTCAGCCCACGAAATCGACCTCTGCTCACCGGCACCGTCCCCACGATGCAACCTCTGCCACAGCTCTTCGGTGATGAACGGCAGCATCGGATGCATCAACCGCAATGTCTGCTCAAAGACATTCAGGATGTTGCGCCAATGATCGTCTACGCCGGAGCCTTCCTGAAACCGCAGCTTCTTCATCTCGATGTACCAGTCGCAAAAATCGTTCCAGAAGAAGTGCCACACCGTTTGTGCGGCTTCGTGGAAGCGGTATTGTTCAATGGCCTTGTTGACAGCCTCAGCCGCTGAATCGAAGCGGCTCCAGATCCAGCGGTCTTCGAGAGTTTCCGCCTTCGCCGACGCCGGAAGATGCGGTTCAAACCCTGCGCGTTCCATATTCAGAAACAGGAACCGCGACGCGTTCCAGATCTTGTTGGCAAAGGCCTGAGAACTGGGAAGCTTGTCTTCCGTCCAAACGATATCCGCGCCCGGCGCAGCGCCCGTCAACAACGCCATACGAACTGCGTCAGTGCCAAAACGCGCCGTAATATCGAGCGGGTCCACGGTGTTGCCGCGCGTCTTCGACATCTTCTGTTTGTTGGCGTCGCGAACGATGCCGTGGATATAAACCTTGCGAAACGGAACATCGTTCATGAATTCCAGTCCCAGCATCAGCATCCGCGCGCACCAGAGAAACAGAATCTCGTAGCCCATGATCATGAGCGATGTTGGATAAAAGACTTCGAGATCCCTGGTCCGATTCGGCCAGCCAAGCGTCGAGAACGGCCAAAGGCCGGAGCTGAACCAGGTATCGAGCACATCATTGTCCTGGCTAAGTCGCGCCGAACCGCATTTTCCGCATGCGGCAGGGTCGGTGCGCGAGACGATGATTTCGCCGCAATCCTCGCAGTACCAGGCTGGAATCCGATGGCCCCACCAGAGCTGGCGCGAGACACACCAATC
>CAYTVP010000029.1:18177-20174 GCA_964441675.1 uncultured Solibacteraceae bacterium
CCAGTTTTCCGGCTCCACGGTGACGCGTCCGTCACGGATAGCGGCCAGGGCGTTGTCGGCGAGCGGGCGCATCCTGGCAAACCACTGCGTCGAAAGCATCGGCTCAATAACTGTCTTGCAGCGGTCACACTTGCCGACGCTCATGGGATGTGACTCTACGCCGGCCAGCAGGCCGAGAGCTTCGAGATCGCTGACGACCCGCTTGCGCGCTTCATAACGATCTAATCCCGCATAAACGCCGCCTTCGGCCGTAATCTTCGCCTGCTCGTCGATCACCTTAACCCGAGGCAGATCGTGACGGCGGCCAGCCTCGAAATCGTTCGGATCGTGCGCCGGCGTGATCTTCACGACGCCGGTGCCGAACTTCGGATCGGCCATTTCGTCCAGAACGATCGGAATCAAACGGTTCATCAACGGCAGAACCACGTTCCGTCCGTGCAGGTGCCGGTAACGCTCGTCACTTGGGTTGATTGCGACAGCGGTATCGCCCAGCATCGTTTCCGGGCGCGTGGTGGCCACCGTCAGAAATTCATCGGAACCCTCAACCGGGTAGCGAATGTGCCATAGGCTTCCTTCGATATCCTCGTGAACTACTTCGAGATCGGAAATCGCGGTACCGCAGCTTGGGCACCAGTTAACCAAGTATTCGCCCCGATAGAGCAATCCCCGCTCATAGAGCGAGCAGAACACTTCGCGGACTGCGCGGGAAAGACCTTCATCGAACGTGAATCGCGAGCGCGACCAATCTACACTGGAACCGACGCGGCGCATTTGGTGAAGAATGGCGCCGCCGTACTCTTCCTTCCATTCCCAAACCCGTCTGACGAACTCCTCGCGGCCCAGGTCCTGCCGGCGAATCCCATTCTTCGCGAGCATGCGCTCAACAACCATCTGCGTCGCAATTCCGGCATGATCCATGCCGGGCAACCAAAGTGTGTTGAAGCCGCGCATGCGATGCCAGCGCACCGTGACATCGATTAGCGTATGCTCCAGCATGTGGCCCATGTGGAGCGATCCGGTAACGTTGGGCGGCGGAATGGCCAGGGAGAACACGGGCTTGCCGGAGGCGTTGTCCGCCTCGTAGAAATGGTTCTCAACCCACCATTCGGCCCAATGCGGTTCAAACCGCGCGGGGTCATACTGCGATTCCAATTGCATTCGGGGAAACTCTCAGGATACCAGCGCGGTGCGGAGAGTTACCAAATGCCGAGCTTCTGCAATTCTTCCTTCAGATCCGCGTTCCCGGCAAGTCCGAGAGTCTGCAAAAGAACAGTGCCGTCCGGACCAATCAGGCATGTGGTGGGAATCACGGTCGCCCCGTACGTTTTGGAAACTTTTCCACCAGGGTCCTGCAGGGCTGGAAACGAATACCGGTTGCTCGTCAAGTAGTCGCGGGCGACACCTTCTTCTTCATCGCCGATTGCGAGGACAACCAACCCTTTATTGCTAAAGCTGCGATGAAGAAGTTCGATAAAGGGCATCTCAGCGCGGCATGGTTCGCACCAGGTCGCCCAGAAGTTCAGGAGCACCGTTTTGCCTTTGAGCGAAGCCAGGTCGTGTGAAGCACCATTCAGATCGGTCAATGTAAATTGTGGCGCCGGACGGCCTTTGAGTGACGGCCTCTCGGTGGGCGTGTCGCCGGTTTCGATCTCATCTTCCGTGGGAGGCGCAAATAGGTTATCCGGGAGTTCCGGATTGAACTTGATCTCTCTCCAGATACTTTCGGTTGTTTGCTCCTGTTTTCGCGAGAAGATCGTGACAATTTCTAATCGCTCAAAGATCTTAATGATTGCGCCTGATTGTTTGGCAATCCACCAGGTTGATTCGAGATCGTTAATACGCCCGGTGCCGCCGGACCGCGGACCGGCCTTACGGTCGATCACCCAGCAGGCAACTGTTTCTCCGTCGATAGTGAGATCTTCGTCCCGAATCACACGTGCTGTCGTTGTATGTGATACGAGATTTCTGGCGCGCGGCTCTGCCACATGGCGAACAAC
>CAYTVP010000030.1:0-19321 GCA_964441675.1 uncultured Solibacteraceae bacterium
GGTCACCATTAACCCCCTGATGGAGAGCCAACACGCGATTGCTGCGCAACCCCGGTGTATTGCTTTTATTGAATACCGTGAATCGGACGCCGTCAAAGCGCACCAGGCCATCGAAGGTCGCAAGCCAGAGGTAGCCGTCCGGAGTTTGTGTTATCCCCCGAACGATATTTTGGGGCAGACCATTATCCGCCGTCCAGACGTTCAGCTGATACTGGGCGGCAGCTCCCAGCCAGGTCAAGGAGGCGAAGAAGAAACGCACACATGCCGCGAAAGGGTGCGAGGCTGCGGCCATGAAGAGATTCAGAGTATCCTAGCAGGCCAAACGTCTACAAGTGCTGGCGGCACCTTCATTGGTCTCGTGATTAAATCGTTGGTGAGAGGGTTTCCGGACTTGGTGATTCGACCGCTGGTTTTTTTAGTCGTGCTTGCAGCCGGCCTTCAGGCGCAGGACACCGCTCTCGATCATTTCGAAAAGAAGATTCGTCCCGTCTTGGTATCGAGCTGCTACGCCTGCCACAGCAACGCGGCTCCGAAGGTGCAGGGCGGGTTACTACTGGACTCCAAGCAAGGAGTGGAACGGGCTGGTAACTCCGGACGGCTGATCGACCGCGCCCAACCCGCAAACAGCCTGTTGCTCCGTGCTCTGCGGCACACGGATGCCAACCTGAAGATGCCACCGGGCAAGCCGCTGCCCCCCGAAGTCATCGCCGATTTCGACGCCTGGGTGGCCGCCGGTGCACCCATGCCGGACGCGGCGGCTGTTTCGGCCGGCCGCAAGCCCGAGCGTGTGTTGTGGTCGCTGAAGAAGCCAGCCGCAGTACCTGAACCGGCTGTTCAGAATCAGGAATGGGCCAAAACCGGGATCGATCGCTTCATTCTCCAAAAATTGGAGCAGAAGAACCTCGCGCCGTCCACGGAAGCCGACAAGCGCACACTTATCCGGCGGGCATTCTATGGCGTAACGGGTTTACCTCCCTCGGCCGCGGAAACTGCGGCTTTCGTCAAGGATACTTCGCCGGACGCTTATGAAAAGCTGGTCGACCGGCTGCTTGCTTCTCCACATTACGGTGAGCGTTGGGCGCGGCATTGGCTGGACGTGGCGCGCTATTCCGATTCGGTTAATGATTCCGTCAATTCCGGCCAGCGTTTTCCGTGGTCGTACACGTATCGCGACTGGGTGATTCAATCGCTGAACGAAGATCTGCCCTACGACAAGTTTTTGCTATACCAACTGGCCGCCGATAGAATTCCGGATCTCGAGCGACGGCACCTCGCCGCTCTGGGCTACCTCAGTCTTGGACGCGACTTTCCTAAGAGCTTTCCGGAAACAGTCGACGACCGCATCGATGCCGTCACGCGCGGCATGCTGGGCTTGACCGTCTCGTGTGCCCGGTGCCACGACCACAAGTACGACCCGATCCCCACCAAGGATTACTATTCGCTCTATTCCGTCTTTTCCAACATCCGTACGCCGGCGGACCTTCCTTTGCTGCAACCTGTGGCCGCGAAGTCCGCGAAGGATTCTATGTATCAGGACCGCCTTGCTCTGATCCGCCAGGCAGATCGCGAATACCGCACACGGCGTAATGGCGAGATGGTGGCATTCTTTAAGACTCAGACGGCGGAATACCTGATCGCCGCCCGGGATGCCGGGAAGCTCAGCAACACTGAGATCGAGGAGCTGGTCCGGGATCGTCAGTTGAATCTTCATGTGCTGTCGCGATGGCGCAAGGCGCTCGATCGTTCCCGGGCCGCGGACGACGCCGTCTTCCGGATCTGGCATCCGGCTTCTGCGATCACCGACAAGGCATTTGCCGCGGAATGGCCGAAGGTACTGGCGACGATTCCTCCCGGAAATTCTCTGATTGATGAAGCGATCCGGAAAGAGAACTTCACAACTCTGGCGGAAGTTGCTCAGGCTTATTCCAAGGTGCTTCAGCGCTACGATCGAGCTGAGCCTTTCACTCAAAAGGCCGAGGAACAGTTGCGCGCTGTTATGCGCGGGCCCACCTCGCCCGCCGACGTGCCGATTGAAGAGTTCGAACAGATCTATTCGGAAGGCGACGGAAATAACACGCGATCCATTCGGGTCCGGTATAACGCGATGCTGGCGCAGTATGCCTACGATGGGGCGCCGGCCCGTGCAATGGCGGTTGAGGATGTTCCGGAGCCGATGCCGGCCCACGTCTTCGTTCGTGGAAACCCGAATAATCCCGGGGCGGAAACGCCGCCGCACTTCCTCACCTGCATCCCGGAGATCAATCAGAAAAATTTTGCGGATGGCAGCGGCCGGCTGGATCTGGCGCGCGCGATCATTGACCCCGACAATCCACTGACAGCGCGCGTTATCGTCAATCGCGTCTGGATGCACCATTTCGGCTCCGGCCTGGTTACGACTCCAAGCGACTTTGGGTTCCGCGGAGAAGCGCCGACGCACCCCGAGCTGCTGGATTATCTGGCCGTGAAGTTCGTCGAATCCGGCTGGTCTCTGAAAAAACTGCATCGCATGATCCTCGTGTCGGCGGTATACCGGGAGGCTAGCGGTGACAACGAAGCGGCCCGGAAGATAGACCCGGAAAACCAGCTGTTGTGGCGCATGAACCGGCGCCGCCTCGAGATCGAGAGCCTGCGCGATTCCATGCTCCTGGCTGCCGGGCGTCTCGACCGGACTGAGGGAGGAGTGCCGTTCTCTCTGACAGCGGAGCCTTCCGTGCCCCGCCGTACCGTTTACGGATTTATCGAGCGCGGCCGCATACCGGCTATGCTGAGCGCATTCGATTTTGCGTCGCCCGATCAGCACGCACCGCTGCGACATACAACGACGGTCCCGCAGCAGGCTCTCTTCTTCCTCAACAGCCCGTTTGTCGCCGAGCAAGCGCGCGCCCTGGCTCATCGCACCGAAGTCGCATCCGCCTCCGATCCCAGAGAGCGAATGGAGAAGCTGTATGAATTGACGTTCGGACGGACGCCCACGCCCGCCGAAATTGCCGCTGGATTGAAATTTGTGGCTGCCGGCTCCGGTACGAACCGTGATGAGCCTGACAATTCTCCCTGGCGATACGGGATCGGCGAATATGACGCCGCCGATGGCAAGATCCGATCGTTTGCTGAATTTCGTACATACGCCGCTGAGCGTTGGCAAGGCGCTGCAGCGCTTCCTGTCCTGAAGTTCGGCAAGGCCTGGCTGCGCGCTACCGGCGGTGAACCGGGCGAGCTCGCCAATCAGGCGGTAGTCCGGCGCTGGATCAGTCCCGCTGCCGGAAAGATCGCAATCGAGGGAACGCTGCGTCACGGGCAGGGAGCGGTCCCCTACGGCGACGGAGTTCGCGGACGAATCGTGTCCAGCCGGCTGGGAGAGCTGGCATCGTGGTCGGTCAACGGCTCATCTGCGGAAACCAAGCTGGCCGGCATTGTCGTCGAGAAAGGCGACACGATCGATTTTGTTGTCGACGCGCGGTCCGACGTAGAAAACGATGGGTTCACCTGGACACCCTCGATCACAATCGCCGGAAAGACCTGGAACGCCAAAAACGATTTCGCCGGTCCTGCCCCGAAAAAGCTGGATGTCTGGTCGCAGTATGCCCAGGTTCTGCTTCAAACGAATGAGTTTAGTTTTGTTGATTAAGAAGGAAGGATCGAAGTGAGCAAACGTCAGCTTTTCTTCACGCGCCGCGAGCTGCTAAGCCGGTGTGGGATGGGCATGGGCTCGGTCGCACTCACATCGCTGCTGGCGGAATCCGGCCGCCTCAATGCCGCCACCGTTGCCGCAGTCAATCCTCTTGCGGCGAAACCGGCACCGCTACCGGCGAAGGCTAAGCGCGTGCTGCACCTGTTTATGAATGGGGGTTGTTCCCACGTCGACACGTTCGATCCGAAACCCGCGCTGACAAAATTTGCCGGCAAGCCCATCCCGATTACGCTCAAGACGGAGCGCCGGACAGGCGCGGCGTTTCCTTCCCCTTTCTCTTTCAAACCGTATGGCCAGAGTGGGGCCGAGGTCAGCGAGATTTTCGCCAACGTCGGCGAGTGTGCGGATGATTTGTGCATTGTGCGATCGATGCACACCGACATTCCGAATCATGAACCGTCGCTGATGATGATGAACTGCGGCGATGTGCGGCAGGTACGGCCCAGTTTCGGCTCGTGGGTGACATACGGGCTTGGTTCGGAGAACGAGAATCTGCCGGGCTTCATCGTGCTCTGTCCCGATGGCTTGCCCACTCAGGGAAACCAGAACTGGCGTTCGGCATTTCTGCCCGGCGCCTACCAGGCCACCCAAATCGATACGCGCGAGACGCAGATCGACAAGCTGGTGGAAAATATCCGCAATCGCTACACCGACGGCGATGAGCAGCGCCGGCAATTGGATCTGCTGGGCGAATTGAACCGTGGCTACCAGGAGCGGCGGCAGAATGACGCGCTGCTCGAAGCGCGCGTGCAGAGCTTCGAGCTGGCCTACCGAATGCAAATGGAAGCCGACGATGCTTTCGACCTGACGAAGGAGCCGGAGAGCGTCCGTAAGATGTACGGAGAGGGACTGCAGGCGCGGCAGATGATGATCGCGCGACGCCTCCTGGAGCGGGGCGTCCGGTTTGTCCAGGTGTGGCACGGCGCAGGACAGCCCTGGGACAGCCACGACGACATTAAGGCCAACCATGGCCGCCTGGCCCGTGAATGCGATCAGCCAATTGCCGCGTTACTTAGGGATCTGAAACAGCGCGGAATGCTGGAGGACACGCTGGTCGTATGGGGTGGCGAGTTTGGCCGCACCCCGACCGTAGAGCTGCCGGACCTCGGCGCCAACTCCGGCATGGTGAACGGCCGCGATCATAACCCTTATGGATTCTCTATGTGGCTGGCCGGGGCGGGATTAAAGCGTGGGCTGGTGTACGGAGCGACTGACGAGTTCGGATTTGCCGCAGCCGAAAACAAAGTCCATGTCCACGATCTGCACGCGACGCTGCTCCACTTGCTGGGATTCGACCACGAGAAGTTTACGTACCGCTACGCCGGGCGCGACTTCCGGTTGACCGACGTACACGGCCACGTCGTCCGCGAATTGCTGGCGTAAGTGCTACGTGGCCCGGACGAGGATCGTCAGCGTCTGCCACGGGCGAATCGAGAAATCGCCGACGTCGATCTTCGCGCCGGCAGTCTCTTCTACCAGATTGGCAAGCACTGCGTCTTTGAGAGACAGCGATGTCTCAAGCCGGGCATGTTCCGCGGCGATGCCGCCGATCTCCTGTAACCGGATTACGTAGCGGTCTGACTGATGCTCGGCCCGCTTGAAAGCCAGCACCTCCACGTTTCCGGGACTGACGGATAGGAAGCTGCGCGCCGCCGGAAGATCGTCCGGGACGCCAGCCGCAGCCTGCAGGGGAAGGTTAAATTCGCGGGCGAAACGATGCCATTCTGCGGCGTTCTGAGCAGCCGCAGTCAATCGGAATCGAAACGTCTGTATGCGTGATCCCCGCGGCTCTGTGCGATCTAAAATCTGCTCACCTTCGTCGCGAGTTCTCGTCCTCCGTCCATCTGCAGCAATCAGGAAAATACCATCCGGCCGGAAGAGAAATGCATCCCGGCTGGACAAGGTTATGCCGGCTCCGGAACTGCGATGAAAATGCACGAAGTGCAGCGGCGCGTATTGGGGCGCGCCTCCGCCCGGAAGTACGTCTTGGGGGACGCGAGCAACAAAACCTGGCCCACCAAATGAGAAACCATCTGTGATCAGAGGAAAGGCAATGCCGCAGCGCATTGTCTCGTCGCCGAAGCCGCCGAGGTCCACATCGAAGTCGATATCCAGATACGGAAACTCACGATACTGGATCAACGTAGTTCGGCGCAGCGCCGAGTCGGGACGCTTAATTTCAGTTCGACGTTCAATTGTATTTTCTGTCGTGACAATTGACGCTGTGCCAGACGGCACTGGCGAATATGGGCCGTTCCGCCGGGAGATCATCAAGCCGCCGAACGGCAACGTGTTGGACTGCGAAAAGATCTCCTGCTTCGGTGTCCCAGCGGAAATGGACCGGATCGATCCGGCAGGGTCGACTTCCACATCGACGGGAAACGCTTCCCCGGTCAACGGTCGTTGACCTCTCTTGCGAAGCCGGAAAACCTGATAGCCGCAGGAGGGAACGGACCGCACGGGAAACAAGAAGTGCTGCGTGCCGGACACTCTCTCTGCAGGAACCACAGTCCCCGTCGTGTTGTTGACAACCTCCAAATCCTCAGGAAGACCCTGTGGAAGGTCGCGTACCGTGGCAAGCCCCGTCACCGGCCACGAGAGGCCGTTATACACGAGCACGCTTACTTCCGAGGCATTCGCCTTCCGCGCCGGATCGAACAGGCCGGTGGAGCCGGATAGGCGGCGCACAGCCTTGTCGAACAATTGACGTGTGTTGGAGTATGCAGTCATCGCCGCCGCATAATGAGCGGCGTTGCTCCAGTCCGTCTGCCAACGCGTGAAGTAACCCGGCCAACCGGGCCCGGCGATCGCCGTGTGCTCATGAAAGGTCAACAGTTCACGCCAAGCTTCAGCCAGGTCGTAGCCAGGGTATACCGAACCGTTCTCGATGTGATCTGCCGCCGCCAACATTTCCGAAGCAGGCAGAAGCGACGCCGTTTCCCGCAGGCGCGAGGAGGCTTCCGGCATGGTGAGTTTCACCAGTTCCCAGTGGCCCGCCGCATCGCCGGAAACTTCGCGGAAGTTGTCTTTGCCTTGTTTCTCAACATAAGAAAAGAAATCCTCCGCGGTCGACATCTCCATCGGCAGCTCCGGATGCCGGCGGTTCCATTCGCGGATGCGCTGAAGCGTCCGGAAGGCTCTCGATGGGTCGCTGTTGTCACCCACCGCATCCATCAGCAGGTATGTGTCAAAGCGATAGTCGTTCTGTTCCAGCCATGCCAGCCGCCGCGGTACGGACGCCTCCAGAACGTCCATCGACGCTTGGCTGCTGAGATTCCAGCGATGCCCCTCGACATAGGAATCGTAGGTAAACCAGGTCAATACACGGCTGCCGTCGGGACCCTTCCAATAGAACGGAGTGTTGGCCACGCCGAGATTGTTGCCGCCGCCGATAAACAGGTTGAGTCCAGTGATCAGGTATTTTACGCCGCTCCCGGCCAAGACGCGCGGATAGCTCCACGAGAAGCCGGGGACATCGTTCTGGTATGCAACCTCGCTCTTGATGCCAAACCGGCGGCGGAACGAATGCCCCAAATAGACGAGCCGGTTCATCTCCTCAGCGCCCATCAGGCCGCTGTGCATGCTGGCGAACGTCGCACCGAGCGCAATCCGGCCGCTCCGCAACAACGCTCCGAGCCGTTCGATCAGCTTTGGATCTTCTGTCCGCCGCAGCCATTCGCCCAGCATCCACGCGGATTCGATGGTCCATCGAAAGTCGGGGTTCTCCTCAACCAGCCGGATCGCAGCATCAATGCTGTCCTTGTAGTCGCGAGCGACCTGGTCCGGCGGCAGCGTGAACCCGATGTCGAGATGGCTGTGCGGGAGAACGAGTATCCGCCGGATGGAGCCGGTGCGCTGCTCAGCCGGTAACTCAAACTTCTTCTCTTGCGCGCGCAGAAAGTTCGCACCGGTCAACAAGCCGAGAAGCGTCCGCCTCTCCATCCCTAAAACAGAAATCGAAGCGCAAACTGAATCTGCCGGTTCGTGGCAAAGTTGCTCGACGTATTTATGGTGGTCAGGCTGCGGCCGAAGTTTGCCGCGGCAGTGATGTTGCCTTGCGGATTTGAGAACTGGGGCGTGTTGAAAATATTGAACATCTCCGCCCGGAACTCGACCTTCATTTGCTCGCGAATCGGGAAATTCTTGAATACCGAGAAATCGAAGTTGATGGCATGCGGACCGTGGAAAGCGTTCCGTCCCAGATTACCGACGCGGCCAACCGGAGGTGCCGCGAATGCTGCAAGCACAAGCTGCCGGTTCGGCAGGTCGATCGCCGGAGGCCGTGGATCGATGCCGCCCACAAGGTCCGGGCGAGATGTAGCTTGCCCGACCAGAAGAGGATCGCAGGCGCAACTTAGGCCAGTGATCGGGAAGCCTGTCCGCATCACCGTGATTCCGTTCACCTGCCATCCGGCCCCTACGAGACGTGGAAGACGGGGGATCGCAGGCACTTCGTATAGATAGTCAAACTGAAGCGAATGCCGGACGTCGCCGTCCGCGTTGCCGTAATCGAGACTGGCATTTGCGTCGTTAGCGAAGGACCCAAACAGCGTGGGAGCGTTGTCCTGCGAATGCGCCCATGTGTAGTTGAGATTGAAAGTCAGCCCAGCTCTCATCCGGTGGCGGAACGTCGTTTGAAGCGCATTGTAGTAGGAGTTTAGATAGTCCGTTAGTAAGCTGATATTGCCGTAGTCCGGATACGGGCGGACCGAGGTTCCGGAAATGAGACGGTTCATATTCCGGGCCGGTCCATCGATATGGAGCCCCCGATTGCCAACATACGCCACCTGCAGCATTGAGGAAGATCCGAGTCCCTGCTGAATATTGAAGTTCCACTGCTGTGTATAAGCGGTATTGAAATCCCGGGGTAGCGCCGTGAAGTTGCTGACACCGCTAAAAGACGGAATGTCGGGAAAGGGAAAGCCCACCAGGTCCGGATCCTGCTGCCGCGTAAGCGAGTAGCTCTGTTGCGAAATGTTATTGGGAATGTTCTGCGCAAACGCCGAATTCAGATTCGAATAGAAGATTCCATAACCGCCGCGGAACACTGTGCTGCGTCCGGCAAACGGAGTCCAGGCAAAGCCGATACGCGGAGCGAAGTTCGTCTTCGGAGCGTTAATCAAAGTTGTGCCCACAGGGTCCAGCGCGCCGGTTTGGAAATTGAAATTCGCAATCCGGCCATGCGATTCCGTTGGCGAAGTATCGAATTGATAACGCAGCCCGGCATTGATTGTCAGGTTGCGGCTTACCTGAATATCGTCCTGAACAAAGAAATGCCAGTAAGTGCTTCTCATTCCCGCGCGAGGCTGGCCCAGCGTGCCTATGGAGAATGGGCTGTTGCGGGCAAAGTCTTCCAGCACTTGGTGGGTCACTGTCCGCTGGAATCCCAGCTCCTTATTGTTCTGGTTGCGAATGATCTGAGCACCGAACTTCAGTTGATGCCTGCCCGTAAGGTAAGACATCGTTTCAAGAAAGCTATAGGAGTTATTTGCGACCTTCAGGTCGAACAGCGCCGGGCCGACGCCGGCAGATCCGCTACCTAGGCTAGTAATAGGAAAATTGCGGATTTCCTCGCTGTCGGCAGACCGCGGATCAATGTGCATCCGGTTGAAGGCAATTCCCGTCTCGTTCAGCAGACGCGGAGTCCAGACCTTTGTGTACGTCAGCTTCGCCAACTGCATAAAGCCAGGCGCGGTTTGTACTTGACCTCGAGCCACGCCGAAGTAAGTTTGCGTCAGATTCTTGTTGATGTTGTACCGGCCACTGAGGCGGTCGTTAGGACCAATGATGTAGTCGCCCTTAATCGATCCGGTATTTTCAGTCAACGGATCGGAGAAGTTTTGGACATAGCTGCCCAGCCGAGGATCACTCGGTGAAGCGGCGCCATTCGGCAGCGGCAACATGTCCAAGGCCGGCCGTACCTCCGGAACGACGGTGTTGCGAAATTCCTGTGTCGGAACAAATGTGCTGATCGTCTTGCCGGATCGTTGCCGGATACCTTCGTAATTACCGAAGAAAAATAGCTTATCCCTCACGATCGGACCACCGAGACTGCCGCCAAACTGGTTCAGCCGGTAACTGGGTTGGCGCGCGGGAGGAACGTTGAAGTAGTTACGCGAATCGAGTACTTCATTTCGGAAGTATTCGAACAGGCCTCCGTGAAACTCGTTGGTTCCAGACTTAGTAATCAGATTGACGACGGCTCCGAGAGCTTGTCCGTACTCCGCGGAAAACGAATTGGCATAGACGCGAAACTCCTGGATGGCGTCGATCGATGCACGTGAAATTCGTCCCCGGCTGGAGCCGTAGGTATTGTTCAAGTCTTCGAAATCGACGCGGCTGGCATCGGCGCCATCCATCAGGAAACGGACACCTCCCGAGCTGCGAAACAACTGCGCCCCTCCGATTGAGTGCGAGCTCGCTCCTCCGCGAAGCATCGCGCCGGGAACCAGTTGCAGAAGGTCCATGACGTTGCGGCCGTTCACCGGCAGCTCCGCCACCTGCTGGCTAGTCACAACGCCGCCCAGCGTGGACGATGCCGGATCGATCATCGGTGTTTCGCCGCTTACCGTGATGCGCTCGGTCACCTGACCCGCTTCGAGCGCCACATTCAACCGCATACGGTCGGACACCTGCAACCTGAGATTTTCGTCAACGCGAGTCTTGAATCCGGGAGCGCTCACGGTAACGCGATACATTCCCACCCGAAGAGCGCTGGCAATAAAGTTTCCTTCCGCGTCGGATATCAGATTCCAGGTTGCCCCGGTATCTTGACTCTGCACCGCCACCGTGGCGTTCGGCACAACGGCACCGGATGCATCGAAGACCGTTCCGAGGATCACTCCCGTGTCCAGTTGAGCGGCAATGGGAACGGCGAGGAGCGATAGATACAGCAATACTGAAGAAATTCTGGCGAACATAGCCTTCTCCACTCGCGAGACATCGGCCGGGCGGTGCCGTCTTCGGTGCACTATATAGCTGCCCGAGAATCGAGTCAAGGGGAGTGTCGCGACAGGAAAGTGAAGAAAAACGTAGGAAGCTTAATCGGTCACGACAACGGTTGGGCCCTTCGGATCGCCTGATTCTTCTGCGCGCTTCTGCACTTCGCGCGCGAGCGTGAAAAAGGGAGCCGCCTGCGTGTGGCTTTCCCCGAAAATTGCAACCGGGCGCCCGGTGTCACCGCCGATGCGCACTTCGGCATCGAGCGGCAACTCGCCAAGAAACGGCACCTGCATCTTCTCAGCCGTCTTTTTGCCGCCTCCGGACCCGAAGACGCTTCCCGACATATTTTCCACAATGCCCAGCACAGGCGCCCGAAGCTGCTGAAACATTCCGACGGCCTTTCGGGCGTCCTCGAGCGATACTTCCGAGGGCGTCGTAACCACGATGCTTCCGGTAAGGGGCGTCGTTTGCAGCAGTGACAGCTGCACGTCTCCAGTACCGGGCGGCAAATCGATGATCAGGTAGTCCAGGCTGCCCCAGACAACCTGCCGGAGAAACTGCTGAATCACGCCGTGCAGCATGGGTCCGCGCCAAATCAAGGGCTTGTCGCCGGGTGAGAGAAAACCCATCGACATCACCTTCATACCCTGTGCATTGAGCGGAACGATCGTGTTATTCGGCCCCACTTCGGGCTGACCATCGAGACCGAGCATGGTTGGGACGTTCGGCCCGTAGACGTCCGCATCCAGCAAACCAACCTGTTTCCCCAGCCCTTGCAATGCCAGCGCCAAATTTACGGCAACCGTTGTTTTCCCGACCCCGCCCTTTCCGGAGCCCACGGCGATTATGTAATCAGTACCGGAAACTGGCTGCCGTTGGGGCTGCTGCGGATTCTGCGGATTCATCTCCTCCAGTCTACTTGGCTAGAGCGGCAAACCCGTCCCATTGGCTCGCGGCCCGATCCAGAATCTCGATCAGATCTTCCTCGAGAATGTATCCCTGCTTCACCAGCGCCCGGCCGGACGCAAGCGTTTTACTGAGATAGTCCTCTCTGCCGGCATAGAGCTGCGCCACCCGCGCCTTCGGGAACGGAAACGTTGCGCCGATCATGTCCGACAATTCCCCCGCCGCGCCAATCGACGCGGAGCGGTAATTCCAGCCGGTGTACGCTGCCAGGGGCACCGAGACTTGCGGCAAACGCAGCCCGGCGATTTCGTTGCCATCGGAATCGACCTGCGGAACCAGTGTTGGATATTCGGCGACGACCGTGGGCGGCTCCTTGGTGATGATGCCGCTCGCCGCAAACTCCGCACCGAAGTCCAGTTTGCGCCCGTGGTGCGGACGCGCGGGGGCCGTCACCGACGGAACGGGGAAGCGAAACTGGTCGGACCGGGCCAGTGTCCCCTTTGCGATCGTGGGAATGGCCGAGGGAGGAGGTTCCTTGCCGTTCGCGATCCATGAGTGAAAAGCAACCAGCAAACCGCGCATTGCAAACCGGTAGTCGACCGCGTTCGCCGGATACTGGGCGATTGCCGGAGCCGCCGGCGGAAAATCCTGCGGGCCATGCTGTGTACCGGCAAGAAGGTAGCGCCGAGCCTCCGGAGCCAGGGCGATATCCGCGGTGCCATCCAGGTTGGAATGTGTCAGCGCCGAAGCACGCCCCCAGTATTCGTACGACCCGTCCGTGTAGAACATTTTGGGAACGACCTTCGCCGCACGCGCCTTACGCAGAAGAGACTCATCGTCGTAAGGGCCGATATCGGTCGGGTAGAGAAGGTTCAGATAGGCGTGTCCGTCACGAGAGGCCTGAGCGAAGCGATGATTGAAACTTCCGAAACCGCCGCCTGCCACGTGGACCCAGACACCGTCGAATACCTGCCGGCCTTTCTCGTCCGCATTAAATCCGTCGTAGAGAAACTTGCGCAGAAAGCGGCCGCTCTGCGAGGTTCCGAAGCCGATCGTACGTTTGATATGCCGATTCTCCGCATTCAGCAACAACCCGCCCCCGCCATATTTGAGGAAACTGACGACGTCCCGTACCGAGGCCGGACCCAGTCCCTGCACTCGCGGATTCTCCGATGTATAAACCAGTTCGTAGATTCGCCCCGGTTCGAAACCTGCGGCCATTTCGATTGCCTGACCATTGTCGGTTGTCTTCCAAGCGGATGCCGGGATCTCCTGGCGCTCGCCATCGGCAGACGATCGTACCGTCAGCTTTGCGTCGGCGATCACCGGATACGGATTATGGTTCCGGTCGCCCAGCCACATACGTGTCGCGCGCGCCTGCGGAACCCACTCCGCGCGTACCGGGCCGCGAATCGGTTTGCCGTTGTCCGTTGCGATAACGGTGTCGAGACGCAGCAAGTTCGCGTTGCCTGGCGGAAGATCCCACTGCCACCCCGAGAGCGCAATCGTAAATCCACGCTCCAACAGCAAGTGCTCGTCCTTACGCTCGAACATTCGTAGAATGCCGTTTCCGCCGCGATTCGAAACTTCATAGAGCAGCGTGCCATTGCCTCTCGATGGGTCGCGCGGTTTCAACACCCAAAGGTCGGACGACCACTCCACCAGCCCTTCTTCGTCTTTCGGCGCGAGATGCAGGTCGACGATGATCTTGTTCGCCGGTAAATTCGGGTCCGCTCGAAAGAAAACCTTTGCCCTTACCAGCTCATATGGTCCCGCGGCTCCGAAGGACTGGCCGTCCAAATAGTCGGTGCGCTCCACCAGCTCCACTCGTGTGACTGCCGCTGAGACCAGAAGAGGCAAGACGCCTGCTAGCAATCGGAACATGATTCGTCGATTCTACGCCAATGCAAGATTGGCTTTTGCCTTCAAGGCGAAGGTTGCGAGATCGCCGCGTTGCAGCTTCGGGAAGGCCGCCGCGGCAATCATCACCGCATTGTCGGTGGCGAGTGCCGGAGTGGGAAAAAAAACAGGAAATGCGAAGCCACGCTCCCGGGCGGCCTTTCGCAGCCCCTGGTTGGATGCAACACCACCCGAAACGATCATCGAGCGCGCGCCGATCGCTGCCGCCGCCTTTTCGGCGCGCCTCAATAAGTCAGTCACTACGGCGTGCTGGAAGCTTGCGAGAAGGTCCAATGTACGCTGAGGCGTGACACGCATCCATTGCTCAACGGATGGCTTCGAAACGGCCCGAAGCAGTTCGCGGCGCGCGGCAATCTCGCTGGCCAGATCTTCGCCTTCCACCCAATAGCGGACCGCTGTCTTGATACCGCTGAAACTGAAGTCGTTTGCGTTTCCCTTCATATTCGGAGACGTGAAACGGATTGCCGTGGGGTTGCCATGAGGCGCCAGCTGATCGATCACAGGCCCGCCCGGATAGCCGAATCCAAGCAGCTTCGCGACTTTGTCGAATGCCTCGCCGGCAGCATCGTCGCGTGTCCGGCCCAACAGCCGGTACTGCCAATCCTCTGCGACCGAAAATAAATGCGTATGTCCGCCGCTGACGACCAGCGCCAACGCCGGAAGCAGCAGTTGACTCCGATGTTCGAGCACTACCGCATGGATGTGCCCCTCGATATGATTCACGCCAATCAGCGGCAGCCGGTGCGTCAGGCAGATGGCCTTGGCATATGTCATTCCCACCAGCAGCGAGCCTACCAGGCCCGGGCCTTCCGTCACTGCCACCGCTGCCAGGTCGCCAAATGCCGTGCCGGCTTCGCGCATTGCTTCCCGCACAACCGGCGTGATGGCGCGCAGGTGCTCGCGCGAGGCGAGCTCCGGCACGACACCGCCATACTTTTGGTGCACGTCGAGTTGCGAAGCCACGACGGACGAGAGAACCGTCTCACCGTCCTCGACAATTGCGGCGGCTGTCTCATCACAGGAGGATTCAATGCCCAGAATCTTCAATCTATTGCTATTCTCCCAAGTTGAAAGTCACGGATTTCCATTACGATCTTCCGCCGGACCGGATCGCGCAGCAGCCGCTTGCTGATCGGGCTGGTTCCCGAATGCTTGTCGTAAACCGGAATCAGGGCTCCTGGGAAGACAATCTGTTTCAAAATCTCCCGCAATTCCTTCGTCCCGGAGATTGTCTGATTCTAAACGACACGCGCGTCATGCCATCGCGGATCTACGGGCGGCGCGCGGGAGGCAATGCGGAGGTGGAAGTGCTGTTCCTCAAACAGACGGCAGCACGCGAGTGGCAGGCTCTCGTACGTCCCGGACGCCGTCTCCACGAAGGGGCCGTGATCGAGCTGAGCGAACGTCTGGGCGCAATGGTAGTGGACACCGGCGAACGCGGCGAGCGTACACTTCGGCTGGTGGGCGATGGCGACCTGAATGACGTGCTCGCCGAGCATGGTCATACGCCGCTGCCGCCATACATCCGGCGTGGCGATACACCGGAAGATCGCGACCGCTATCAGACGGTATTCGCGCGCAACCCTGGTTCAGCCGCTGCGCCCACCGCCGGGCTCCATTTCACGGAAGAAGTTCTTGACCGCTGCCGGGCGGCGGGAGCCATAGTAGAATACGTCACTCTACATGTCGGCCTCGGTACGTTTGCTCCGTTGCGGACCATCAACCTCTCGGAGGTAAAGCTTCACTCGGAAAGCTATTCGATCGCCGATGACGCAGCTACGCGAATCAAAGCGGCGCGCCGGCGGATTGCGGTCGGCACAACGACAGCGCGAACGCTTGAAACCTGGGCAGCGACAGGCCGGCGGACCGGCGATACTAATCTCTTTATTTCTCCCGGGTACGAATTTCGCGCAGTGGACGCGTTGCTGACGAACTTCCATCTCCCCGAATCCAGCCTGCTGATGCTGGTCTGCGCTTTCGGCGGAAAGGATTTAGTGCTCGCGGCGTACCGGCACGCCGTGGGTGAACACTACCGTTTTTTCAGCTATGGCGACTGCATGCTGGCGGTTGATTAATCGGCGAGCGACGCCACAATCATCGGCTTCGACCCCGGAGTGGCCGAGCCTCCGGCCGACTCTTCCGTAATGGCAATCGCGGAGGTTAGGTCTGGGTCGATTGCGCGCGCGCTGAGATGGACTGCACTGCCATCCGTCTTTGTTTGAAATACACCTGCCGGCAATGGACTCCCGGACTTTGGAGTAATCCACATCTGATAAGCGCGGCCTTCGGGCGCAGGTGGCAGATGCGAGATCACCAATAGCACTCCAGAAGCCGGATTGACGAGGATTCTTCCGTTGGTCTGCCCCTGCCGGAATGGAATCACGCGCGTCTCCGCCTTAGTCAGAAAA
Source organism: uncultured Solibacteraceae bacterium (assembly GCA_964441675.1). Classification (GTDB taxonomy): domain Bacteria; phylum Acidobacteriota; class Terriglobia; order Bryobacterales; family Bryobacteraceae; genus JAPKYZ01. The sequence goes on from CAYTVP010000030.1 coordinate 15,865, forward strand.
TCCACCACCTGCGTGGCGGACTGAAGGTCCCGTGCGGCCTCCGCAATCTGCGACTTTGCCGCAGCCAACTCCGCGCGGGTACCGGTCAATTCCCGCGTTTTGCTCGCCTCTCGCTGCCAAAAGCTCAATGCCAGAACCAGCGCGAGCGCGGTGGCTGCTGCCCAAGCCCAAGTCAGCTTCGGCACTCCGGAGGGCTCCTGCCGGATCGAAGCCATCAATCTCGGTTTCAGGCGGGCGGGCGGCTCCGCTTCGGGCACGGTAAGAGCCAGCGCCGTAACCAGACCACGTGCGCGAGCCACGGCTTGGCTGGTCTCCGGATCGCCCGCAATCAGGCGCACCTCGATTTCTTCTTTGACTTCCGAATCGGATAACCCAAGCGCGAAAAGCTCGTACTGGCCGACCAGCTCTTTATTACCAATGTCGCGCGTCATTTCGCATTCCCCGGTGCCATTGCCGCCCGCAAAGCGCTGAGCGCTCCGTCCATCCACTCCTTAATCTCGCTCAGCGGCTGATTTCGCTTAACGGCAATGTCCTTCTGCGAAAAACCTTCAAAGTAAGCCATTTCGAGGACGGACCGCTGGTTCGGATTCAACTCATCGAAAGCTTTCTTCAACCGGCGGCCTTGGCTCTCATTGAGAACATCCGCGTCGACAGCGGCAAACAACGCCGGTTGCTCGGATGGCACCAGCTCTAAAATCGTTCCGTTTGTTCGCCGCTCCACGGAGCGCAAATGCCCAAGCGCACGATTTCGCGCGATAGCCACAATCCACGGTGCAAATTTTCCCCGCTCGACGTCGAAGGCGTGCGCGCGGTTCCATATGCGAAGAAATGTCTCCTGCGTCAGATCTTCTGCGGCGGCCGAATCCCGGACAATGCGCAGGATCAGCGAATAGATCAGCTTTCCGTAGCAATCGTATAGTTCTTCGAGTGCTTTCGGATCCCGGCTTTTCAAGCGCGCGATGAGCGCCGCTTGCTCCTCCACACCAAGCGCCGCGAACAGGACTGGGGAGGCGGGACTCACACGTTCAAGCGAACAACTCCGGAATCAGGGTGCCGCCAACAATAGTAGGCCGCTCGGCACGGCCGTTGTGTTGATACGTCAGCCGCAGATGGTCCAGTCCCAGAGCATGCAGAATGGATGCGTGAATGTCATGTACGTGGCTGGGACGCTCCACAGCCCGCAGGCCGATTTCATCAGTTGTTCCGATGGCTTGTCCGCCTTTCACCCCACCACCCGCAAACCACATCGTGAAGCCCCAGGGGTTATGATCGCGGCCGTTTCCTTTTTCGTTGAACGGCGTGCGGCCGAATTCCCCACCCCAGACCACCAGCGTATCTTTCAGAAGACCGCGGCTTTTTAAGTCCGCGAGGAGTCCGGCGATCGGTTTATCGGAAGCGCGACACCACTTGCCGTGGTTCGCCTCGATGTTGGCGTGTGCATCCCAGCCTGATCCGGAGCCGCAGTACAACTCTACGAATCGCACGCCACGCTCTACCAGTCTCCGAGCCATCAGGCAATTGCGGCCGAACGCGCGCGTAGCATCGTCGTCGAGACCATACAGGCGCCTCGTCGCTTCCGTTTCCTGATTAATGTCTACCGCCTCCGGTGCTGCCGATTGCATTTCGTAGGCTAACTCATAACTGCGAATTCGCGCATCCAGCTCAGTATCATCTTCCTTGCCGGCGTTAAAGCGTTCGTTCAATGCTCGCAGAAAGCCGATCTTGTTTCGCTGCTGTTCGTCGCTCACCCCGTCAGGCGGCTTCAGATGAAAGATCGGCGTGTCGCCCTGGCGGAAAAACGAGCCCTGAAACGTCGCCGGCAGGAATCCGGCGGACCAATTCTTCGGACCGCCCAGCGGTTCACGATCGTCCACCAGGATCACGAATGTCGGCAAGTTCTTGTTCGCGGCGCCAAGCCCGTACGTGACCCAGGCGCCCATCGACGGGCGCCCGGCAAGAATGTCGCCCGTATTCATCTGGCACACGCTTCCAACGTGATTCAGCCCGTCTGCCCAGCATGACCGCAGCACCGCAATGTCGTCGACGTGATTGGCGATATGCGGATACCAATCCGACACCCACAGGCCCGACTGCCCGTGCTGCTTCCACTTTCGGGGTGAGCCCATCAACGTGTTGCCCGCGGTTCCCATGGCAGTCATCACTTTGCCGAAGCTGGCCGGCATGGGCTGCCCATCCATTTCGTTCAGCTTCGGCTTGGGATCGAACAGATCGATATGGCTCGGACCGCCCTCCATGAATAGCCAGATCACCGACTTCGCGCGTGCCGCCAGATGTGGAGGTTTGGGGGAAAGCGGATCGGCCGTAGTTTTCGCAGCGAAGGCGCCCTGCTCCGCCAACATGGAACCCAGAGCAATACCGGCCAAGCCTGATCCGGCGTTTGAGAAAAATTCGCGCCTCGTCCGCACTCGCCAGCGATGATTCAAACGGTGGATCATTGTCAGTTGATATAGAGGAACTCGTTGGAATTGAGCAGCATATGGCAAAGATCCACCATTGGATCGGCGCTGCCGGCAGTCTTTTGCCTGTCAAGGAATGCCAGCGCAGCCGCACGTTCTTCCTGGGAGGCGGGGCGCGAGTAAGCCAGGCGCCAGGCGCGATCGACTTGCGCCTCCTCAGTCAGCCCGCGATCGTTGTCCGCCCGGCGGGCCATGGCGGATGCCCACTGAAGTACAACCTCGTTGTTTAACAAATCGAGCGCCTGCATAGCCGTCACCGTATTATTGCGGCGCGCACAACTTTCGTGCGTATCCGGCATATCCAGACTCTCCAGCATCGGATATCGGGTGTTGCGGCGGACGAAAATATAGATGCTCCGGCGAAGGGAGGACTCGGCATCCTCGTTTTCCTTCCAGCCGCCGCGTGTCACCATGCCCGGAGGAAGCGGAGGAAATACTCCCGGACCGTACATTTTGGTGTTAAGCAATCCTGCAGTAGCCAGCATGGAATCCCGGATTGACTCGCCCTCGAGCCGTCTCCTTGACCACCGCCACAGCAGCTTGTTGTCCGGATCGGAGGCCGCACTCACTTCGGAGAAATCGCTTGACCGCTGATACGCACTCGACAGCATGATGCGCCGGTGCAGTTTTTTGATGCTCCAGCCGTCCTCGATGAATGTCGCCGCCAGCCAATCCAGAAGTTCTTTATTGGACGGCCGCTCGCCCATCAGTCCGAAATCGCTTGGCGACCCGACCAACCCCCGGCCAAAGTGATAGTGCCAGACGCGGTTCACCATCACGCGCGGCGTAAGCGGATTCTTCGGATCGGTCAGCCAGTTGGCCAGTGCGGCCCGGCGCCCGCTAGAGTGCTCGAGCGGCTGGATCGCCGCATCGGACGGATCGAGGATCGTGAGAAAACCGGGCTGTACTTCCTCGAGCGGCGAATCGTAGGCGCCCTGCGACAGCACATGCGTTCTCGGCGCATCCACTTCGTAGTCGGT